>CAMQDG010000103.1 GCA_946999425.1 uncultured Peptoniphilus sp. | reverse complement strand
AGAAGATTGTAAATGCTGCATACATTACGCCATCTCCGGGTGCAGGCTGGTGTGCTATGTGGGTATCTCAGGTTTATCAGAATGCAGGACTTGGATATATCGGAGGAAATGCTAATGATATGTACCGAAACTATACCTTTACATCAGACAGGTCAAAGTTAAAGGTAGGGATGCTTGTTGCAGTTGAGAGCAGTAGTAGTGGTGGTACAGCCGGACTTACTTATGGTCATGTCGGTATTTATATAGGAGATGGGAAAGTGATTGATAACATAGGTCATATAAGAGTAACTACCTTAGATGATTGGATAGCAACATTTTGTAAACATCATCCAGTAGGGTTCGGTTTTCCGCCAAATGTAAATAGATAAGGAGGGAACAATGTGAAAAAAGAACTAACAGTAGTTAAAAACAGAATAAAGAAGTTAAATGATAAAAAGGCTCTGATTGATGAAAAATTGGAGTCTTTATTTATTCGTGAAGAAGAACTTGAAAATGAAGAAATTATTGCCATTTGTAGAAAGAACAACATCACAATCATTGATTTAATGGCAAAGGTAAACAGACAAAAAGCAGAACTGAAAAAGGAGAAAATAAATGAAAACCAATTTGAAAAAGAATAAGAAATTATTTGGAGCAGGACTTGGGATTTTGCTTATAGTTACAGCCATAGTTGTTGGAATGTTTGCAAGTAGTAGGATTGTATTTGCACAAGGTGGCTTACTTCCAACATTTATAAGTCCAACAGAAGCACCTACAAGTAACAATGCTGTTCAAACAGGAGCAGAAGTAAATGTAAAATACATTTTTGAGAATGAAATGATTTTTAAAGAAGAAAAGATAAAAGCTAAGAAAGGGCAGCTGCTTGATAGCGGAGATCTTCCAGAGCTTTCCGATGATATGAAATTTATTGATGAATTTCTGTTTTATGAGGTAAAGGGAGATGGAAAAGATGAGATTATCCGTAAGGTAGAAAGGACAAAAATCAAGGATAAAGAAAGTCAGACGGGAAATGGGGAAGCACAGACAGAACTTTCTAAAGACGATATTTCCAAAATGGAAAAAGAGGCAAAAGAGCTTAAAGAAAAACTTGATAAGTTAAATAACGAGCTTAGAGATAAAGATAAACTAAGCGATAAGCATAAAGAAAAGATCAAAGACCTTGAAGATGAGATTGAGAGCCTAAAAGGAAAAGTAAAAAAGGGCATGGGAAATAAAGACTTATCAGGAGATATGAAAAAGGAAATAGATAAGCTGACTGAAAAGGTCAAAGAACTTGAGAAAAAGGCTGCGGAAACAAATAAAGCCCATGTAACATCGCAGTCAGTTACACCGATTAGTCCAATTTCTGGTATTAAGTCAAGTTCAGGTATTTCTCCTCAAACACCACAGACCTCTATAAGTAGTACTGGTAAAGGTTCATCTGATAAAGTAAGCTCAGATAATACTACAAAGGATGCAAGTAAAACGGAAGTAAAGGAAAAAGAAAAGGAAGTAAAGGAAAAAGAAAAGGAAGTTCACTATCCCAATAAGTTGACAGCTAAAGCTCCTGCGAATAAAAGTCAAGACTCATCAATTGATGGTACAAGCAAGAGCGTAAATACTAATAAAGGAATAGCTTCATCGCCATCAAAGGCAAGAGCGTCCGTTACGGGAAATAAAGATAATGCAAATAAGGACTATCCGATTCATCATGGAGATGGCAGTGATAATAAAAAAACAGATCAGTATACAGCAGATGCAAGGCAGTTTATTACCTTCCAAACTAAAAATGGAAAGACTTTTTATTTAATCATCAACCATGATGAGACACAAGAAAATGTAATGCTTCTTACAGAAGTATCCGAAGATGATTTACTGAATATGGTAGAGAAAAAAGAAACACCAAAACGGGAAGTAGTAAAAGAAGAACCTGTTAAGGAAGAAGTAAAGCCTGAGAAGAAGGACGAAAATAGTAATTTAGGAACCTATATTATTTTGCTTCTTGTAGTAGGTGGTGCATTAGGAGCAGGCTACTATTTTAAAGTTGTGAAAAAGAAAGAAGATAAAGAACTTGAAGCCTTAGAGGAGGAAGATGATGATTTCTTTTCTGAAGCTGAAAGTGAGGAAGAAATAAATGATGCAGATGAAGTAGAAGATGAAGAATAAACGCATCTAAAAACATATGATTTTGGGTGCAAAGTCAGGGCGGTATAGTAACATCTTTCGCCCTATTTTAGTTAAAACGGAAAGGAGATATACAGAATGAGAAAAATTCAGAAATGTCTATCATTGCTATTTGCCGTGTTATTAGCAACGATGGGGATGGCATTTAATCCAGTATATGCGACGGAAGGTTTGCAATACTGGACAGAATCAAAGACAAGAGTAGGAATGGTTGAAAAAGTAATGAATGATGGGTCTATTACTTCTACATTTAATGAAGGATATTTAACTGTTGGAGGAGAAGATGCTTATTGTATTGACATCAATACGAACTTTAGAAGTGGATATAAAGTAAGAGAAGATGCAAGTACTCGTATGAGGCCTGAACAGATAAGTGATATTGCGTT
>CAMQDG010000102.1 GCA_946999425.1 uncultured Peptoniphilus sp. | reverse complement strand
GCTTTCAAGAGGAAGCGGAATAGATAAGGGAAAAGAGCGAATTACAAAATTTTTTTTTTTTTTTCATACGCTTCAGGAAAAAGCAAATTTCTTAAAAGATGAGTATGGCATAGGTGGAAGCTCTCATGCTGTTTCAGGTGCAATGGGAAGTGATGAATGGCACGATGCTAAGGGACTTAAATTACAGAAAAAAGATTGCAGTGATGTTTTCCTTACTTGGTCAAGTGTGGCAAAGCATATTGATGAACTGCTTTCTAAAAATCTTTATGAAGAAAAGAAAATAGAAAGTAAGGCAGAGAGAGAAGAATCAAAAGAACCACAAAAATCACAATATTATTCCAAAGATGATCCTGAAAACTTAATGACCGATGAAATGCTTGAAAGAGTACCTGAGCTTTATGCACAGGAAGATGTGTCTTTAGCTGACAAGGAAGTTCATGCTGCATATATCATTCCGTTTAGAAGTAATTGGACTTGGTATATGACAGAATACGATAGGGAAAGTGGAGATGCCTTTGGACTTGTACTTGGGATTGAACCTGAATGGGGATATTTTAACCTTGAGGATCTGAAAGAATTAAATGCCCAAAGGCTTATTTTAGAAGATTTTCCAAAGACCTTTAGAGAACTTAAAGACAGTGAACTTAAAAAGCAGATGGATGAGCAGGAGCTTCAGTTTGTCTTTAATGGAGAACTTAGCTTTGAAGATAAAGTAGAGCTTGAAGCACTTGAAGAAATAGAAGAAGCTGCAAAGCGTGACACAGTTCAAGCTACCTTATTTGATTATCTCAAAGAAATAGAAGAAGTAGAACTGAATGAAAAAGAGGGCAGCCTTTTAGAAGAGTTTGCAGCCAAAGCAGGCGATACCGTCTATTTTAATCATGAAGAATATAAAGTCAGAGAAATTTCTAAAAATGAAATCACAGGAAGATATGATTTGTGGCTTGATCCGGTAAGAAGTGGAAACCATCAAATTCTGATTGTAGACTTTACAGATAATGAGGACTTGTTGAATAAAATAAGTCTTGAAAGACCAAATTTTATTGTTGGTGATGAAGTTAGATACAAGGATAAAGACTATACCATCACACGCTTTGATGATATGGGAAATAACCTAAAGACAGTAACGGTTAAGGACGATACCGAATATCTTGGCGGTATGATAACAGGCTCCGATGTCATTCCTTATCGTCTGGAAAGAGACCTTGAGAGGGTATTTGAGAACCTGACAAATAAAAAGCCTGAGCAGACTACTGAAGAAATTGAAATAAAGAAAATTGAGGCACATAACTTTAAAATTACAGAAGAAACGCTACCTAACAAGCTATCTCCAAGCGAAAGGTTAAACAATAACCTTGAAGCAATTTCTATGCTTAACAGAGTGGAGAGTGGAGAAAGGGAACTTGACAGCACAGCACAGGATGTGCTGTCAAGGTATGTCGGCTGGGGCGGACTTGCTGATGTGTTTGACGAAAGTAAAGAGGGACAATGGGAAGTTGCAAGAAGTTTCTTAAAGGAAAATCTATCACCATCTGAATATGAAGCTGCAAGAGAATCTACCTTAACGAGCTTTTACACACCGAAAGCAGTTATTGACAGCGTATATAAGACACTTTCTAATATGGGATTTAAGAGTGGTAATATATTAGAACCAAGCATGGGAGTAGGAAACTTTATCGGTAATCTTCCTGATGAAATGAAAAAGTCCAAGTTTTATGGTGTGGAGCTTGATTCGGTAAGCGGTCGTATTGGAAAACTCTTATATCCTGAAAGTGAAGTGCAAATTAAGGGATTTGAAGAAACTACCTTTTCCAATAACTTCTTTGATGCAGTTATCGGTAATGTTCCCTTTGGAGAATATAAGGTAAATGACAGGGAGTATAACAAAAATAATTTCCTTATCCATGATTATTTCTTTGCTAAATCCATTGATAAAGTAAGAAATGGTGGTGTTATCGCCTTTATCACATCTTCAGGCACAATGGATAAAAAGGACGAAAGTGTCAGACGCTATATTGCAGCAAGAGCAGAGTTTTTAGGAGCAATCAGACTTCCAAACGATACCTTTAAGGGCGTTGCAGGAACGGAAGTAACATCGGACATTATTTTCCTAAAGAAAAGAGATAGTATTAGAGAAAGGGATGAGGACTGGGTACATCTATCTGAAGATGAAAAGGGACTTGTATATAACAAATACTTTGTAGATCATCCCGAACAGGTACTCGGCACAATGCGTGAAGTATCAGGAAGATTTGGAAATACCCTTGCTTGTCTACCGAAAGAAAATGCTGACTTAAAGGAATTAATTGCAAAAGCAGGCACAGAAATATCAAAGACCGCAAAGTATGAAGAAATAGAGCTTTTAGATGATGAAATCAGCACAATACCTGCCACAGACGATGTCAAAAACTTTTCCTATACCATTATTGATGATGAAGTGTATTACAGAGAAAACTCACTTTTTGTAAAGAAAGAAGTAACGGATAAAAACAAGGAAAAGATTAAGGATTATCTTGAGCTGAATGCTGTCCTTAAAGATGTTATCTATAAGCAAAAGGAAGATTTTTCTGATGATGAAGTAAGGAAAGTTCAGGAGAAGTT
>CAMQDG010000101.1 GCA_946999425.1 uncultured Peptoniphilus sp. | reverse complement strand
GAACTGTAGGAACTACAGAGATAGCTTGGTAAATTTGCATAACCGCTGTTGTTAATTTTGTAAAAAGCTAACAACAAGTAAGTGCATTACCCAAGAATCCCGTTATAAAATGAAGGGAAGTTCAGGCAGATATACGAATTAATAATTCTGTATATAGAGCAGGAAAAAAACTTGGAAATTTTTTAAAAGATTCTTACCCTACAAACTATTTGTTGTGGGACATAAAAGAAGGGAAGGGAATAGACGATTTAATTTTAAATAAAAACTATAAAAATATTTCAGATATAGGAAAAGACGTACATTGCGTACCTTTTGAAAATTTTGAGTTTTTGCAGAAGTCTTGACCCTAAAAAAGCAAAAAAATTAAGTAGCCTATTTAGGCAAGTATTTAAAGGAGTGAATTTATAATGAACAAGGAATTAAAAAGAAAGTATAACGAATTAATAGCAGACGAAAATTATTTAAAATTAGTGTATTTGTCCGTATATGTAGGAACCTTTATAACTATTGGTTTTATTGGAATTAATAGGGCAGGACAAGACTTTAGGGATTATGGAGTTAATTCTGCAAGCATAATATTTAATGTTTCCTCAGTCTTGGCTCCCTTGGTAGCTATTAGTTTACTTTTTTATATTGGGCTTCAATATTCTAAAAGAAGAAGAAACAAAATATTAAAAGGCTTTAAAATGGCAAGGAACCTAAATGTAGAGGAACAAGAAAAATTCATGAGTCAATTAGACCAATATAAGGGATTCATGGATAACATATTGTCCCTAATTGAGAATGTAGGAATAATTTTATCAATTATAGTTGTAACAATATTTGTTTACAGCTTAATAAGACATAAGTTTATATTCCTACTGTTAATTCAGGGCTTGATTTTTGTTGGATTTTTGTATTATTTGGGAGACAAAAAATTGAGTGCAAAATTTCATTAATGCGGACTTCGATTTGAAGAAAAAGAAGAGCTTTTGGAAGAGCCTACTAAGGAAAGTATTTATCGAAAAATAAAAAAATAAAACCCCCACCTATAAAGGATGGGGGTTTTCTTGTAACCGAGACTTCCCGCCTTATATATTAAGAGCTTGGTTAAAACCAAGCTTTTTTTTGAAAAAAATATTAATAAAAACATTGCATTTTATAAAGAAGTATGGTATAATAAGGATAAAGTAAAAAAAGGAGAAAAAAACAAAAAGGAGAAAAAACCATGGTTCCAAAAGTAGTAAAAGATATTGTCTTTGAAATGTTGAAACAAGGACAAAATGAGGAGACGGCAATTCTCAGAGAATTGTCTCAAACTTTGGAGGACAGGTATCCTGGAGCAAAATTAGAGGTGTACTTAGAAAAAATGGGGATACCCACTACAGATAAGTTGATAGATTGCATAAGATTATTAACTATAGAGTATAAATTGTCAACAAGATAGGAGAAAGAAATGCAAAAAGCAAAGAGAAAATTAATTTTAATTCTTGCGGGCTTAATGGTGCTTACTACTTTTACAGGTTGCAAGAAGAAAGAAAAATCAGAGGAGAGTGCAAAACTCCCCATTGAACAACAAGAAGTTAAGCCCTTACTTGAAAATCAAAACAAAGATTATATAAGTCCGGAAGAGCTTGCAAAACTCAAAGAGGACCCAAAGTTTAATCACTTAGATGAAAAGGACTTAGCCTATGCCAACGTATTAAAACAAGCTTATGGCAAAAATCTTTTATATCAAAAGGCCTTTGATAAGGATAACAAGGAAGTCTTAATAGGAACCCTTGTTAAAAATAGAGAAAAACCTACAGCTCTTATCTTTACAAGAGCAGGTTGTCCTTACTGCATAGAAATGTTAAAAACTTTTGACACCTATAAAGGAGAAGATTTTAACCTAATTTTAGCTCAAGGCCATGTCAGTGAAAAAACTGACATAAACGAAGACCTTTTAGCCTTAAGCGAAGAAGGTAAGGCTTTAGGGCCTCAAATAGCAAAAATCGTTGAAGAAAATTCCGTATTTGGAACAGATCCAATAATGGACCAAGTAGCCTGTGAATATTATCCAACTGTCCTTTATCTTGACAGCCAAGGATATATTATAAATGTGTCAAAAGGCACAGAACCAAGCACTATTAGTGCAATTTTTTCTAAAACATTAGAAAAACCTGAAGAAAATTCAGAGAAAAAATAATTAAAATTTAAAGGAGAAGTAGGGGATAGACCCTGAAAAAATTTATGAACAAAAGAGAATTAGAAAACAAAATTATTGAAAAGACTGGGAATTCAAGAAAAGAAGTAAGAGATTTCTTACATGCCTTTGTAGAAAGTATTGCTGAAGGCCTTAAGGAAGACCAAAAAGTTTCAATAGCTAACTTTGGTAGCTGGGTATTAAGAGAAAGAAAAGAAAGAATAGGAATTAGCCCACAAAATCCAGAGAAAAAAATTAAAATTGCAGGATATGTGGCACCAGCTTTTAAAACTGCAAAAAATTTTAAACATAGATTTAATATATAAGGCGAGAGTTCTCGGTTACTTGTAGCTGAGATGAGAGCCGATAATTAAAAATTAATGTAGCTCATAAGCATGTTCTCAACTAAAGGCTAAATAGCCTACATAAAGTTATTTGCTGAGATAACCAATCAG
>CAMQDG010000100.1 GCA_946999425.1 uncultured Peptoniphilus sp. | reverse complement strand
AAGAAAATGATGCGGATGTTGTGGGAATAGATGAGAATCAATTTTTAGAGGGTCCCAGTCAAAAAATTCTTCAGGTCATTGAAGAACTTTTAAATCGTGGGAAAACTGTTGTAGTTGCAGGCTTGGATATGGATTTTGAGGCTAAGCCCTTTGAAATTGTTAAAGACTTAATGCCAAAGGCCGACTATGTTTCAAAACATCATGCAGTTTGTGTTAAATGTGGAAGCGATGCTTGGGTATCCCACAGAAAATCAAAAGAGAAAGAAAGACTTGTTATAGGCGCTCAAGATGAATATGAACCTCTTTGCAGAAACTGTTACAACAAATTAAAAAATAAGTAAAAAATAAAAGTTTGAATTTAATTTCTTTTAATGAAACAAATTCAAACTTTTATTTTATTTAAGCAAAAATTCCCTGCTATAATCAAGGTCTTCAAAATTTCTATAAAAAAGCCAAAGGGAAAAGACAAGGCTTAAAACAAAAAGACTTATTATAAAATTAGGCTTAAATATAAAATCTCTTCCTAGGGGAAAGAAAATAAAGGCGACAAAATAGGAAATAATAGTTACAAGATTAACTTTAAGATTTAAATTTAAAAGTAAAAATGTAAAATTTGAGAAAATTTCAATAAAAATTAAATAAAAACTTATATGTTGAAGACTTTCGCTTTTTATTCCCAGGGCAAGTAAAAAAATTAAGGGTCCAAAAAAATTAATAAGGAAAAATTTTTTCAAAACAATTTTCTTTTGATCAAAGGGTAGAAGTATTTTATATCCTGAGTAAGCATAAATTTGCATGGATAAAAGGATTGAAGAAATTGCAATAGGAGCTAAAATTATATTATCTTTTTTTAAAATTAAAGTGAAAGCTAGGATAAATAAAATTATCCCTAAAAAAGATCTAAGATAGATAAAATTGTCATCCACAATTATATATTTTCCTGGACTTTTTTCTAAGTCGCTATCCCTATTACTTAAATAAAGCTTATTTGAGATTAAGAGTAAAATTACATTTAAAAACAAAAGACATAGAGTTAAATAAAGAAGGGGTATATTTGAAAAATAAATAATTAGGCCGTAAAGAATAAAATATAAAAGAAAGCTGTTTCCCTGTAAAAATTTTGGAACTTTTAATGTTGACTGATTGCATATTGCAAAAGAATTAAGAAAAAACATAATTGACAGATAGTTGTGTAAAAAATAGAGCTTTGAATTTTCTTTTAAAAGTAGCATTCCAAATGATAAAAAATAAAAAATACTTAAAAAACCTATTTGACCCTTTAAAAAATTAAATAAATTTATATTTACAGGTAGAAGGGGATAGATCTTATGAAAATTGTTAAATATTATCATCGTTGAGGAAAATATAGCTATAGCATATAAAAGAACCCTATAATTTTTTGAAAAGTTATTAATAATAAAAACAACATTCATAAGGTTGCAGTAAAGAATAATTAATATAATATTTTTTCCAAATAATTTAAATTTATTTTTCATGATTGCTCCTGTGATAGTAATAAAGTAAATCTACTAAGTTTGCATTTCTAACATTTATACTTTGATCGGCCTTTATTTTGTAAGCAAGGCCTTCAATATAGAAATCCTTATCTTCCTTACCGATTAAAGAAAAATCTTCAATATTTTTTTGAGAATTTTTTTCCAGATTTACAACTTTATAGTCGTTTAAATCTTCTATCATCAAATTTTTTATAATTTTTCCGTCATCAATTATGCTTATATAATCTGCATAACCTTCAAGGTCTTCAGTTATATGAGTTGAAAAAATGGCAGAAGCATTATTTTCATTTACATATTTTCTTATTAATGCCAAAAATTTTCTTCTTACTAAGGGATCAAGACCTGATGAAGGTTCATCCATAACAATAAGCTCTGCCTTATGGCAAAGGGCAAGGGCTATTTGAGCTTTTGAAAGTTGACCTTTACTCATATTTTTAACTTTTGTATAGAGGGGAAAATCCAATTCTTTTACTAAATTTAAAAATTCTTTTTCGCTAAAATTGGAATAGACTTTTTTAAACAAATCACAAATATCACTAAGAGTTAAGTGGGGATACTCTTTAAAGGGAAATTCATCTAAGACAAAGCCAATTTTATCTTTTATCTCTTTGTTATTTTTTCTTAAATTTTCAATTCCAAAAATTTCTATATTTCCTGAATCTGGGCTTATTATATTCATAATAAGTTTAATTAAACTGGTTTTTCCCCCTCCGTTTACTCCTATAAGTCCCAGGATAAAACCTTGTTTAAGTTCCAAATTTATATTTTTTAAATTAAAGTCACCTAATTTTTTATTTACATCTTTAATAATTAACATAAAAACCTCACAAGTATTTAATTATATTTTCAATATCATCTTTTGTAATTCCAAAACTTTCTGCATCTTCTAATATTTTTTCCAAAATTTTTTGAATATCCAAAAGTTTATTTTCTTTAATGGAATCAATTCCAATATTTTTTACAAAAGAACCCTTGCCAGCTATAGTAAAGGCAAGTCCGTTTTTTTCTAATTCATCATAAGCTTTTTTAACTGTAAGAACTGAAACGTTAAGTTGAGTAGACAGTTCTCTTACGGAGGGAAGCTGTTCATTATTTTTTAATTGGCCAAGCATTATTTTTTCCCTAATAGCAAAAAATATTTTTAAATAAAGAGGATCCTTCGTATCATTTAAAAATATTTCCATAGTCACCTCCAACACAACTGTTATATATTTTATTAAATTATATAACAGTTAAAACTTTATTGCAAATATTTTTTTAAACTTTTTTATTGCAAATTAAGGTAAAAATTTTTTTATGATATAATCATTTTATGAAAACTTTAAGCAAAAAAGATG
>CAMQDG010000099.1 GCA_946999425.1 uncultured Peptoniphilus sp. | reverse complement strand
CCTTTGCACTTTCGACAATCTTAACAATATCATCAAACTGATGATTATCTTTTCCAATATCTGTATTCTGCAATACCATCTTATCCTTATTCATTGTTTCACCTACCTCTAAAAACGTGCTGTTATTTTTTAATGTTTTCTTCAATAAAAGCCTTAGAATTTTGAATTTGCACTTTATCTTTATTAACTACAAAAGTAACATAATCTCCATTTTCTAAATTTAAAAGTTCCCTTATCCTTTTCGGAATAGTAACCTGTCCTTTTGCCATAACTTTTGCAGTATCCATAAATATATCTTCCATATTTACTTCCTTTCGCCCTACTTTTCCTACAAAACTATAGCACTTTTGGAGTATTTTTTCCACTCTGAATTAGTTATCTCTTACTTACTATATGTCAGAACAACCTCTTTTATTTCATTTTCAATTGCTTCTAAAAATTCTTCCTTTGAAGATTTCCCTTTGGCAATATCCGCTAATTCCATTTCCCACTTTGCAGTTGTTTCCGCTGACTTAAAGGTATCGGATACTATTGTTACAAGGCTGATCCCCTTATGCGTGGCAATCAAATTTTTCTTATCTCTTTCGACAAAACCCTTATAGATTAAGTTTTCAATAATTCCTGCCCTTGTTGCAGGTGTTCCAAGTCCCTTTCTTTCCACTTCTACACCTTTTTCTAAGGCTTCATTTCCTGCAATCTCCATAGACTTTAGAAGCGTATCTTCAGTGAAGTGTTTCGGTGGTTGAGTAAATTTTTCTTTAATCTCTTTATTTTCAATACTTAAAACATCACCGATACTTACATCAGGAAGCTCTATGAACTCATTCTTCTTGGACTTGTATTCTTTAAGGTATTTGCTAAAGCCCTCGTCTCTAATTACCCTTCCTGAACTTGTAAATTCAAATCCGTCAAATTCAGCTACAATCTTTGTTGTGTTTTCCACTAATGGATAGCCTACACTTGCGTGAAGCTTATTAGAAATAAGCCTATATACCTTCGCTTCACTATCAGGGATACTCGATAAATCTTCACTTAACGAGCTTACTGTCGGAATAATAGCGTGATGATCCGTAACATTTTTTGAGTTAAATACCGTCTTGATACGCTCTGTATCAAAATCATTTTTTCCTAAAATGTTATTGACCGTACTTACAATCATATCTTCCGTTAAGCATCTGCTGTCTGTTCTTGGATAGGTAATCAGTTTCTTTTCATATAGGCTTTGAGCATAATCAAGCGTCTGCTTTGCTGAATATCCAAAATATTTATTACACTCTCTTTGAAGTGTTGTTAGATCAAAGGGTAAATCCGGCTTTGTAATCTTTTCTTTTTGAATGACATCAGTTATTTCAATATTATCGCCTATTAAATTAATAAGCTGCTCTGCGGTTATTTCATCACCAATTTTGTCTGTCGATAATGTAAAGCCGTTCATAGAAAGCTCTACGGTGTAGTATTTTTCTTTCTTAAAATTACTTATTTCTTCATCTCTTTTTACAATCATGTAAAGTGTTGGGGTTTGCACTCTCCCGACACTGTAATTTTGCTTATACAGGCAAGAATAGAGCCTACTGATATTCATTCCGACAAGCCAGTCTGCAATAGCTCTTGCCTGTGCCGATTCAAAGAGCTTATCGTAATCTTTGCCATTCTTTAGATTGGAAAATCCCTCTTTGATAGCACTATCTTCCATTGACGAAATCCAAAGACGCTGCATTTTCTTTTTGCATTTAGCTTCGTTATATACCAGTCGAAAAATACTTTCTCCTTCTCTTCCCGCATCGCACGCATTGATAACTGTATCAATCTCCTTATCATTCATCAGCTTTTTAAGGATATTGAACTGCTTTTTTGTAGCTTTTGCCACTTCAAATTTGTACTGCTTCGGAATAATCGGTAAATCCGATATATTCCACTTAGCGTATTTTTCATCATAAGCGTCCGGATTTGCCATCTGAATTAGATGGCCTACGCACCAAGATACCTTATATCCATTTCCCTCATAGTATCCATCTTTCTTTTTTGTAGCTCCTATTACCTTTGCAATTGATATAGCTACACTCGGTTTTTCTGCTATCACAAGTATATGTTCCATGTATATTTTTCCTCCTGCTTTCATTGTAAAAGGGCGAAAGATTTTACTCTCCCGCCCTGCGTTTGCACCCATAACAATATATTTTAAGATGCATTTATTCTTCATCATAAGCTTCTGTTTCTTCTGCTTCTCCTATTTCTTGCTCACTTTCTGCTTCCGAAAAGAAATCATCATCTTCTTCCTCTAATGATTCAAGCTCCTTATCCTCTTTCTTTTTTACGACCTTAAAGTAATAACCTGCTCCTAATGCTCCGCCTATAACAAGAAGCAGAATAATATATGTTCCTAAATTACTCTTTTCTTCTTTTTTCTCAGGCTTTACTTCTTCCTTAGTTGGCTCCTCTTTGCTAATCTCCTGCTTCGGAGCTTCTTTCTTTTCAACCATATTTAGAAGATCATCTTCAGATACTTCCGTTAAAAGCATTACATTTTCTTGTGTCTCATCGTGGTTGATGATGAGATGGAAGGTCTTACCGTTTTTCGTTTGAAAGGTAATAAACTGTCTTGCATCAGCAGAATACAGATCTGTTTCTTTGTTATCACCGCTATCCCCGTGATGAATTGGATAGTCCTTATTCGCATTGTCCTTATTTTCCGTAACGGTTCCTCTTGCCTTTGACGGAGCAGAAGCTACTCCCTTATTGGTATTTACAGTCTTACTTGTCCCGTCCATAGATGAATCCTGATTGTTATTGGCAGGAGCTTTCGGTGTCAGCTTATTAGGATAGCGAATATCTTTCTCTTTCGTTTCAGAATTACTTGTATCTTTTACAGTATTTTCTGAACTCGCCTGTGTAGT
>CAMQDG010000098.1 GCA_946999425.1 uncultured Peptoniphilus sp. | reverse complement strand
AACTTGGGCAGCAGAACTTGGAATTCTTAACGGAATCGAATATGCAAACTCAAATGACCCTGCAACAAGAAACCTTGCTTTCCAAATGATTTACAATGCTATGTATATCTATGATACAAGACATGATGTAGATTATGGAACAAGAATTGGTGTAGTAAGCGGATTTGAAGATGGTAAATTAGTTATCAACCAAGGAGACAAACAATTCAAAGTTACACTTGACGCTAAAACAACTTATGTTGACGGAAGCGGAAGAGTTGGATATCTAAACTTAAAACAATTAAGCTCAAATTCTAAACTTTGGGTAGGTTCTTTAGTTGAAGTTATCACTGACAAAAACGAAAAAGACGGCGTAGTTTCTCACATTATGGAACTTGGTAATCCATCAGTAGGTGTTAAAGATACAAGATGGTACGGAGTTGCTGAAAAAACTGTACAAGGTATCGCATCTGTAACAAAAGATAACATCTCTGTATATAAAGCAGCTGAAGGACAAGCAGATGCTTGGACAATTGCAAATGATAAAGATGGAAAAGGCGCAACAGCTAATGTTAAAAACGTTGCACCTACAAAAGTTGAATTTACAGCTGATACAAAATACTTTGTAGCTGACGAAAATAATGGTTGCTTAACAGAAGTTGACAAAGCAAAAGCTCGTGACCTTGTAGAAGTTAAAGACGGAAGATTCGTTCCAAAAGTATATGTTGGATATGATGTAGTTGGTAAAACAGGAAGACAATACAACAAAGCAAGCATAGTTGTATTTAATGTTGTAACTGCTGACCAATTAACTTCAAAATTTTTCAGAGTTGCTAATGTAACAAACAGAAACTTTGAACTTACTGTTGAAAACACTAAGGGCGAAAGAACTGCTCTTGACATGAGAGGATTTGACGGAGCATTCCCATCATACTTCAGACCACAAAACTCAGCAGGATATAGAAATATGTTCGAAAAATACGACGTTGTTAAAGCCGGAGTAAACGCTGACAATAAGGTTGGAAAATTCCTTGATGTAATCATTGACCACTCAGAAGATCCAGTATTCAAGATCAAAGATTTTGATGAAGATAAGTGGGGTAGAGTTGCATCAGTAACTTTAGAAGGTAGAGACGGAGTTGTTACTCCTGAAATCACTTTAAAACATGACGCTAAAGTTTTCCTTGAAGGAGAATTAAAGAAAGGCGCTTATGTACAAGTTGCAAAGAGCGATTATGACACTGTAAAAGATGCTTACGGATATGACGGATATTCATTCAAGAATATGTTTATCTCAACAATTTCTGTAGTTCCTTCAGTAGCTGACAAAGATCTTGGTAGATTAAGCGGAGAACATGCACAAGATTGGACAATTGTAAAGGCTAACTTTACAAAAGCTAAATATGGAGATCAATGTGTACTAAATCTTACAAATGTTAAATATGTAAGTGAAGATGACAAAGAAGCTGTTTATAGAACTCTTACAGTAGCAATAGATGAATACGTTTATAATAATAAACTTAATGATGCCGATACTGTTATTGTAAAGAGATTAGCTTCTAAACAATATGGCGCATCTTACGATAATGCAGAGGTATTAGTTGCTTACAAAGCAGAAGATAAAGCTAATTTAGTTAAGGAATTTAACAATAAATTAGATGCTTACAAAACTGCAAAAAATGCAACTCCAGTAGTTCCAGCAAATGTTAAAACAGCTGTTGACAACTTAGTTGTTGTATTTGATAATCTTGCAGCTAAGTCAATTGAAACTGAACTTACAAGCAAGAGAGCAGAAGTTGAACAAATAATCAAAGATTATAAAGCTGATGCTACACTTAAAGTAAATGCACTAACAAAAGACACATTAAACAAAGCAGCTAACTAATTAGCTAAAAATAAAAAACCCGAGAAATCGGGTTTTTTTATTGTCCAAATTTAAAATATTTAAAGTATCTTGATCAAAATAATTCCAAAAAATTTTTAAAAAAATTTTAAAAACATCTGTTCTTTTTATAAAAGAGGTGGTATAATAAATAAAAAGAACAAGAGTTCAAGAATTTTAGGAGGAATTATGAATTATAAAAACCAAATTAATTTTAAGAAAGCTGAAGATTTAAAGAAAAGAGAAGAGGAGATTTTAAAAAAGTATGAGCCTCTTATTAGGGCCAGCATCAAGAGATATTGCCCTGTTATGGAGGAGTATGAGGACCTTTTCCAAGATGGTTCTATTTTTGTTATGGAGTCTTTGAAAAATTTTGATCCCCATCGTGGTACCACTTTCGGCGCCTACATAAAAAGTGGTTTGAGAATCTATTATTTGGATACTTTTCGTTATTTAAGAAGACATTCTGATTCTTTGCCCTATTCTGATGAAATTTTGACTCCCACTTTGGAAGAGGAGGTCTTTCCTTTTTCTAAAGACCTTTCGGATGCTCTTTCTATTCTTCCTGCCAGGGAGAGGGAGGTCCTTCAAATGATCTATTATAGGGGCATGAGATTGGCTTCTGTTGCTTCGGAATTAAATGTTTCCACCCGTACTGTCAACAGGATTAAAAAAAATGCCCTAAATTCTTTGCGTGCTTATATGGTTTTAGGAAGCCCCGACCCATCTTCCTCCATATAATTTTTATATTGTTTGAATTGTTTTGATTGTTCGTGTTGTTTTAAATTTTTGTATGGTTTGGCTTGTTTGTGTAATTTTTTGCTCTTTTAATAGAGTTATTTTTTTACCCTTTTTTACCATAACCCTTTAAAATCCTCTAAGGACCAATTTGAAGCCCTAACCCGATTTTTGAAAAAAATAAACATTTGAATAAAAATTAATTTTAAATTATTAAAGAAATCCTTTCATTTAAACAAACCTCTTTCTTGTCATAACCCTTGAAAATCCTGTAGGGACCAATTTATTGGTCCGCGTGAATTGTGTGAGAGAACAAACTCGGTA
>CAMQDG010000097.1 GCA_946999425.1 uncultured Peptoniphilus sp. | reverse complement strand
AATCTTCCAACACCTGAAGCACACTATGAAGTTATTAAAACTTTGCCAAGTGAGGAGCAAAAGGTAATCCTAAAGAGCTTATCGGAAAGAGCTGATGATGTGAGAAACAGGGTAGTAGAGCCTGACGAAGATAATATGCTGAAGATTACTAATGACGGCAAGAAACTCGCCTTAGATCAGCGTTTAATCAATCCACTGCTTCCGGATAATCCTGACAGCAAGGTCAATGTGTGCGTGAAAAATGTCTTTTCCATTTGGGATAAGACAAAAGAAAATAAGTCCACACAGCTTCTTTTCTCCGATATGTCAACTCCAAAAGGAGATGGAGCGTTTAATATTTACGATGATATTAGAGAAAAACTTGTGGCAATGGGAATACCGAAAGAAGAAATAGCCTTTATCCATGAAGCAAATTCCGATAAGCAAAAGGATGAACTCTTTGCAAAGGTAAGAAAAGGCGAAATTCGTATTTTGATGGGTTCTACACAGAAAATGGGAGCCGGAACGAATGTGCAAAACAAGCTGATTGCACTTCATGATTTAGATGTCCCATGGCGTCCTGCCGACCTTGAGCAGCGTGCGGGCAGAATTGTAAGACAGGGAAATGAAAACAAAGAAGTCAGCATATACAGATATGTAACGGAGAATACCTTTGATGCGTACCTTTGGCAGACCATCGAGAATAAACAGAAGTTCATTTCTCAGATTATGACAAGTAAAACACCTGTCAGAGTGGCGGAAGATGTGGACGAAAGCAGCTTAAACTATGCAGAGATTAAAGCCCTTGCTACAGGTGATCCGAAGATTAAGGAAAAGATGGATTTGGATAATGAGGTTACAAAACTTAAAATGCTTGAAGCAAACTATAAGTCCAACCGTTACAGATTAGAGGATAAGGTTGCTAAAAACTATCCGGAAGAAATTGCAAGGACAGAAAAACTCATTGAGGCTGTAAAGAAAGATATTAAAGATGTAGAAGCAAAAGCTGAAGGAGAGGAAAAGTTTACTTCTATTACTATCGGTGGTGAGAAGATATTAGATAAAAAGTTAGCCGGAGAAAAGTTGCTTGAAGCTATTTCTAAAGTGAAAATCAATGAAAGCAAGGTTATCGGTAAGTATAGAAACATGGACTTAGAGGTAAGCTACAACTTCTTCACCAATGAGCATAACTTCAGCTTAAACGGTGCTGCAAAGCATTCAGGAGAGCTTGGAACGAGTGCGGACGGTAATATTACAAGGTTTGATAATGCTCTTGAGAAAATGCCTGAGAAATTAAAGAGGCTTGAAGAAAAGCTCCTCGGCACAAAAGAACAGCTTGAAAATGCCAAAGAGGAATTACAAAAGCCTTTTGAAAAAGCTGATGAACTAAAGGATAATGTGCTTCGCTTGGCAGAACTGAATAAGCTCCTTGATATGGGAGAAGTGGAAGAAAAGAGAAATGATAATCCCCTTGTAGAAGATGTAAAACGAGCCATCATTGACTTCTGCAACAGAGAGTATGAAGAAAATCATAGTTATGATGAGTTTGATACTCTATATCCTGATCTAAAGCACATCGGCATCGCCTATACCAATACACCTGACGAAAGACACAGCATCCAATATGAGCTTAACTTAGAGGATAAGACATGGACACAGTATATTGAAGATATACCGATTAAAACGGAGAGTTTTGATTATGAAAACAAAGGAGAAAATGAAGCTCTAAGGAATATGAAAAATGAAATAGAGCTATCCTCTTTTGAAGATTTAGTCTATGTGGATTCCGAGGACTTAAAGGCAGCTCTGGGACTGGACATTGATGATGAAGGTAACTTCTATGATCCACTTTCTAAAGACCTTGATAATGATGGAATTGCTGACAGATACGACAATGACTTTAAGGACAGCGATTATTTTGAGTCAACCTATGATGTTGAAGATAATTTGCATACCAAAGAGGAAGCCACACAGAAAACGGGTGATAAACCATCTATCTTAGGACAGATAAGAGCCTATCAGGAAGAAAGTAAAACAGAAGAAAAACAAACTGCAAAAGAACAGGAATATGTACGATAAGGGAGGGAAACCTCCCTTTTACCATGAAAGGAGATAAAACATGGATTACAAAACAATGAGAAATCAGATAGAAGATATGGTAAGTGATAATCACAAGGACTTTGTTAAGGCGGTTATCAGCATGGAAAAAGGTATCAACGATGAAAGTGCTTTGGATAAGCTCTATGAGGCTTATATGGACAATGACACCGTTAATTTACTGCATGAGGAATTTGATTACATGATTGAAGATTTAAGAGAACAGGGGCAGATTAAAAATCTTCCTTATGTTCAAGAGGAGAAAGATAATCTTGTCAATATCGTTGGAAATATTGTAGGAAAGATCGATGTAGTTGAAAGGGAAAATAAGAACGGCGAAGCCTTTCAAGTAGTAAACTTCTCTGTGGCATCTAAAGATGATGAGGGCAATAAGGTATATCATAATTGCTCCGCATACGGAGAAAAGGGTGATATTCCAAAAGACTTTAAGCAGGGAGATTTTGTAAAACTCTTTGGACAGATCAGAACTTCCGTTGACGATAACGGCAAGGAACATACTAACATCAGGATACTTTCTTCAAAGCTTTTAAAGGCAAAAGAACAGATGAAAGGTCGAGATGAAAAGAAAGAGTCTGTGCTTGGAGCTATCAAAAAATATCAGGCTGAAGATAAGGAAAAGCCTAAAGAAAAGAAAGAAACATCAAAAGAAGCTGAGAGATAAATTTATGGTCGGTGTGGTCTTGGGACTGCACCGACTCTTTTTTTATTTGCGAAAAAAGGAGATAAAGATTATCTCTCCATCTCCTTACCCATATAGATTCCGTAATTTTTTCGTATCTTATAAAGCTCGTCCATAGTGGATTTTGAGGAAGAATACTCTTGCATAAGGGTGTTCTTTTTTTCTTGTAATTTATCAAG
>CAMQDG010000096.1 GCA_946999425.1 uncultured Peptoniphilus sp. | reverse complement strand
GGGAGTTCATTTAAACGAAGAAAATGCTGAAAAAATCGTGGAATGGTTTAAAATTTTAAAGCCGAAAAATTTTTATGCCAGCTTATCAAAGGAAACAGTAACTTGGAAAGACGAAGTTTCTAAAGAGGAACTGGAAGTTTTTGAAAAAGTTATGAAAAAAAACAATATTAACTTTAAACTATTTGAAAACTTAGAGGAAAGCGTAATAAGTATTTTAAAATGCGCAAAAGAAGATGACCTTGTATTTCTTGGAGGCTGTCAAGGTATGGACAAGGGCGCAAAATATGCTCTTAACTATATTATTGACTCAGGGCTTACTAAAAAGGCAGACGAATTAAAAGAAAAAATTAATTCGAGAATTTGTTAAAAGCTTCCTTGACAGTTTATATTTTATTAAATATAATTCTACTCATAAATCATTAATATTATTATTCGAAAGTCAGAAGAAAATTTCAGAAATAAGAGAGTTGACGTTTGGTGCAAGTCAACCTGAGAAATTTTGTAAGAGACAACTTTTTTAAGAATAAACGTAAGTAACGTTAAAACATTAAGTGAGGATACCTAATTAGGGTGGTACCGCGAGTAATTCTCGTCCCTTTGTGGACGGGATTTTTTTATTATGGAGGAAAAATGGAAAATCAAAAAAAATTTAAAAGAACAGATTACTGTGGAGATTTAAGAGAAAAAGATATTGACAGACAAGTTGTTGTTTGCGGTTGGGTACAAAAAGAGAGAAATTTAGGCTCTCTTAACTTTGTTGATTTAAGAGATAGAAGTGGAATTGTTCAAATTGTTTTTAATGACAAACCGGACATGGAACTATTTAATAAATCAACAAAATTAAGAAGTGAGTTTGTAATAGGAGTTAGTGGAAAAGTTCGTCTTAGATCATCTGTAAACAATCAAATTCCAACAGGAAAAATCGAAATTCTTGCTGATGATTTAAAAATATTTGCAGAATCGGAAGTTCCACCTATATATGTAAAAGATGATGACAATGTTCAAGAAAATATGCGTCTTAAATATAGGTCCTTAGATTTAAGGAAACCTAAGATGATTTACAATCTACAACAAAGATCAAAATTTTATAAAGTTGTGCGTGACTTTTTCCATGATGAAGGATTTATTGAAGTTGAAACACCTATGCTTACTAAACCTACACCGGAAGGAGCAAGAGATTATCTTGTACCAAGTAGGGTAAACCCAGGAAAATTTTATGCCCTTCCTCAATCACCTCAACTTTTAAAACAACTTTTAATGGTTTCAGGTTTAGACAGATACATTCAAATTACAAAATGTTTTAGAGATGAAGATTTAAGAGCCAACAGGCAACCTGAATTTACACAAATAGACTTGGAAATGAGTTTTGTAGATGTTGACGATGTCCTTGAAGTTCAAGAAAGATTTATACAAAAAGCTTTTAAAGAAATGCTTAATATTGATGTAAAACTTCCCCTGCAAAGAATGAAATATCAAGAAGCCATGGATAGATTCGGTTTGGATAAGCCAGATTTACGTTTCGGCATGGAACTTAATGACTTAAGTGAAATTGTAAAAGATTCAGGATTTGGAGTTTTTGAATCTGCAGTTGAATCAAAAGGCTCTGTAAGGGGTATAAACGTAAAGAACGGATTAAGTTTCTATTCAAGAAAAAAAATAGACAAACTTGAAGAATTCGTTAAAACTTTTGGAGCAAAGGGTCTTGTAAATATAAAAGTTGAAGATGAAATAAGCTCTTCAATAAGTAAATTTTTAAAAGACGGTATCATGGAAAAAATTGTTGAAAAACTCAATGGTCAAAAGGGAGATTTACTTTTAATTGTTGCAGGGAGCAATGACCTAGTTTATGACAGTCTTGGAAATCTTCGTAATCAAATCGCAAGAGATATGGACTTAATAAATGAAAATGATCATAAGCTTCTTTGGATTACAGAATTTCCACAATTTGAATATAGTCAAGAAGAAAAAAGATTTGTTGCAAAACACCATCCCTTCACAGCTCCAATGGAAGAAGATATAAAATACCTTGAAAGTGATCCTTCAAGAGTTCGTGCAAAGGCTTATGACATTGTTATAGATGGTGATGAAATGGGCGGAGGCTCTATAAGAATAAATGACAGAGAACTTCAGAAAAAAATGTTTAAAGCTTTAGGCTTTACAGAAGAAGACGCACAAAATAAATTCGGATTTTTACTTGAGGCCTTTAAATACGGAGCACCACCACATGGAGGAATAGCTTACGGTCTTGATAGACTTATGATGCTTTTCACAGGCTCAAGCAATATTAGAGACGTAATAGCTTTTCCTAAAACACAATCTGCTTCATGTCTATTAACAGGAGCTCCAACAGAACTTTCTCAAGAACAACTTAGCGAGGTGCATATAAAAACTATAGAGGAGTGATTTTATGGCAGAAGCTGCAAAACAATATGGACTTGTTTTAAAATCAGACCATAGTAAGGCAACACTTTTAGTATCAAGAATGAGCGCTTGCGGAGGCTCTTGTGAGTCTTGCGGCGCCGCTTGTGCAGAATCAAAGCCAGAATATATAGAGGTCTTAAATACACAAGATTTAAAACCAGGAGACAGGGTAGAACTTTTAATGGATGCAAAAACAGTCTTAAAATTTATAAGCCTTGTATATGGTTTACCCCTTATATTTTTAATTACAGGAGTTATAATTTCTTTAAGCTTAGGATTTAGCCAAATGTTAAGTGTTGGATTTGGATTTGTAATGATGATTATTTCATACATTATAATTAAAAAAATAGATAGCAAGTTTAAAAATATGGAAAAAAATTTGGTAGTAAAAAAGATTTAATATGAAAAATAAAGCACTTTTAATCTTCACAAGTCTTCTTTTAATTTTCAGTGCAGGACTTTTTTATTTTTCTACAAACCTTAACAAAAACATTGAAAATATAAAAAATGAGAATAAGGACCTTGCAAAAAAAGTTGAAGAGAAA
>CAMQDG010000095.1 GCA_946999425.1 uncultured Peptoniphilus sp. | reverse complement strand
GTGTACACCTGAAAAAGAAGAAGCTATCATGGATGCCTTGAGACACTTCAAAATGATTGAATAGAAAGGGAAGATATTTTATGAGATGGACAATAAAAATAATCTTTTTCCCAATCAGCTTCCTGCTTAGTATTCTCACTGCATTTCTGACATTCTTACTCGGAATAGGAACGGCACTGCTATATTTGCTGATGATGTTTTGCATATTTGGAGCAATAGCATCTTTCTTACAAAAAGAAGTTACCATCGGAATCGAAGCATTGATTATCGGATTTTTAGTTAGTCCATACGGCGTACCGATGATTGGAGCAACCGTTATAGCATTCTTTCAGGGAATCAATGAAGAGATAAAATCAATCTAAAAAATTTCATAAAAATGGTTACCAAAGGCGATAGAAGAAAAAACTATCGTCTTTTTCTTTGCAAATTTTTAAGGAGGGAGGTGATCTTGCATGGACTTTGACTATTTCTATAACAGAGAAGCGGAAAGATTTAACTTTCTAAAAGTACCTGAAATATTGGTAGACGGAGAAGAATTTAAGGGGCTGTCAGCGGAAGCAATTATCCTATACTCCATGCTTTTGAAACGCACAGGAATGTCATTTAAGAATAACTGGGTGGACAAGGAAGGCAGAGTATTTATCTATTTTACTGTTGAAGAAATTATGAGAAGAAGAAATATCTCAAAGCCTACTGCCATAAAAACATTAGACGAGTTAGACAGCAAAAAAGGAATAGGACTGATTGAAAGAGTAAGGCTTGGACTTGGTAAGCCGAATGTCATTTATGTTAAAGACTTTATGAGCATAATAGCGGTAAAAGAAAATGACTTTCAGAAGTCAAAAAACTTAACTTCAGAAGTAAAAGATTTTAACCTCAGAAGTAAAGAAAATGAACTTCAGGAAGTTCAAAATGTTGACTCTAACTATATAGAGAATAATAAGAGTAAGTATAGTAAGAGAGAATATAGTTTTTGCGAAAACGGACTTGGAACATTTCAAAATGTATTTTTAACTGATGAAGATATTTCTGATTTACAAATCAAACTAAATGCACAGCTTGATAATTACATTGAACGCTTATCTGCATATATCAAGAGTACCGGAAAGATCTATAAAGACCATAAAGCGACGATCCTTTCTTGGTTTTATAAAGATCAGGGCAAAAGCAAGCAGCCGAAAACATCAAATGTCCCGACATGGGAAGAATATAACAAAGGAGAACATTTATGAAAAGAGAATTGGGAAAAATAATGATAGAGGATGTAGAATTTGCCTATGATTCTGAAAAAGAGTATATCAAAGATGGACACGCCTATTGTAAAGTCTGCCACGAAAGAAAAGACGGTGATGTAATGGAATTTTTCGGGAATAAAATGATATTAAGGGTAGCTTGTAAATGCGATAGAGAAATAGAGCAACAAAAGAAACGAAGAGAAAAACAGATGGAAATTGAAAGGTTAAAAAGAACCTGCTTCAATTCCATGAGGGAGTAGTCATATACCTTTGAAAATTATCAGGGAGAAGAAAATCAAAGCCTCATGATTGCAAAGAATTTTGTAGAAGATTATGAGAAAATGAAAAAAGAAAATATCGGACTTCTCTTTTATGGCTCTGTAGGAAGCGGAAAGACCTATCTTGCCTGCTCCATTGCAAATAGCCTTATTGAACAGTATCAAATAAGTGTTAAGATTAGAAATTTCGCACAGATTATCAATGAACTTCAAAAAAGCAGCTTTGACTTTGATAAAAACGCATATATTGAATCCCTTGTAAATACTTCCGTTCTTATTTTAGATGACTTGGGAATTGAAAGGGATACAAGCTATGCTAAAGAGCAGGTATATAACATTGTCAATAGCAGGTACTTAAAACAGAAACCAACAATTTTCACAACAAATCTTTCCTACGACACAATTCAAAACTGCAAGGACAGTGTTGAATATCAAAGAATCTATTCAAGAATTATTGAAATGTGTATTCCCGTTATGGTTGTAGGCGAGGA
The DNA here is from genome assembly GCA_946999425.1 of uncultured Peptoniphilus sp. Taxonomy (GTDB): domain Bacteria; phylum Bacillota; class Clostridia; order Tissierellales; family Peptoniphilaceae; genus Peptoniphilus_B. The sequence goes on along the minus strand of CAMQDG010000095.1, from coordinate 1,184 downwards.
TTTCAGAAAGTTTATTCAAAGAGATAAGCTAACTCGCAATAAAGATAGATTACTGAACGGAGGTGAAAGGACTTGATCAATGAAGAAATTGCAAGAAAAACGCTCAACATGGAAGTGAGAGCCGGCAAAGTAACAAGCAAGATACTTTTGGATTTGATAAGGAAGTTACTGAAAGAATCAGAAAAAATCGGTGGACTTGAAAAGCTCGTTGGGAGTAAAGGGAATGAAGTAAAACTAAAAGATATGGTTAAAAAGGGACAGCTTGAAGAGATACCAGTAGAAGAAACAGAATTGAAGGAACTGAAAAAAGAACTGAACAGATATGGAGTTAAGTTTTCGGTAATGAAAGATAAAGAATCAGGTAAATACTCAGTGTTCTTTCAAGCAAAAGATATGAAAGTGATGGACAAAGCATTTAAGCACGCCCTTTCAGAATCAGAAAAGAAAACGGAAAGGAAAGAATCTATTCATAAAAACATTGAGAAGTTTAAGGAGATGGCTAAAAATTCTGTTTCTAAAGATAAAATCAAGAACAAGCAAAAGGAGCAGAGCCTATGATAGAGAAAATACTAAAGGACATCAAAGGCTTGTTTAAGGTGCAGGATAAGGCAAAGTTTCTAAAGCAGAACATTCCCTACCTTGCATTTTTCTATGTTGGCAATATCTTCTCTCAACATGTACGAGCTTATACTGGTGGCGATGTAATAGACAAAATCTTTCAAGGGATATTAGAGCTTAACACCATGAGCTTTCTTCCAAGTATTCATCCTACGGATATTTTAATTGGTGCAGGAGTAGCAGCTTTAATTAAATTCATTGTCTACAGCAAAGGCAAAAATGCAAAAAAGTTCAGACAGGGAAAAGAGTATGGTTCAGCAAGATGGGGAACGAGAAAAGATATAGAACCGTATATGGATGAAAAGTTCCAGAACAATATCTTGCTTACACAAACAGAACGATTAACTATGAACGGCAGACCAGCTAATCCAAAGTATGCAAGAAATAAAAATGTTTTGGTTATAGGTGGTTCAGGCTCCGGAAAGACAAGATTTTATGTAAAACCGAACTTAATGCAAATGCACAGTAGCTATTGTGTAACCGATCCTAAAGGATTAACCTCTTAGGGACAGAGAAAATAATAAAAACTTGGAAAGGAGGTAATTCTCATGTCAAATACGAAAAGA
>CAMQDG010000094.1 GCA_946999425.1 uncultured Peptoniphilus sp. | reverse complement strand
GGGTTATTATGTTATTAACAAATTTTTTACAGAAGAGAAAATCTGTAAGGGATTTTGAAGTGAATACTGTTCCTAAAAGTAAATTGAGTTTAATAAAAGAGAAAGCTCAAGAAACAATGGAAAATGAAAAAGATTTAAGCTTTGTAATCTTTGAAAACGGAAAAATTATTGCCGATTCTCTTAAAGGTAAGGCAGGATATTGTGGAGTTATGATTAATGCACCCCACTATATAGGACTTAAACTTAAAGACAGATCATCTGAAGTAAGACTTAAAGAAGGATATTTTCTTGAAAAACTAAATACAATTGTAGTTAATGAAGATTTAGATACTTGTTGGATAACCGTTGATCAAGTAGATGAAGCAAGTGCTAAAGCTACTTTCGGCGAAGGCGGAGAAAATATAGATTATCTTATAGGTTTTGGATATGCAGCAGGAAAAAAATTATTTGATCCTGACAATGCAAGTCCAAGAAAAGCAGTTAATGAAATTGTTTTTGAAGGTGATTTTACAAAACCTGCAAGTATGGAAACTCTTGAACAAAGAGGTCTATTTGATATTTTCACAAGTATAAGATTTGTCCCTAATCATAAAAATTCACAACCTTGGAGATTTGTAATCAAAGATGCTTATGTTTATTTATACATGGTAAAGGGTCTTGAAGATTCAAGAAGTCTTGTAGATTGTGGCGTTATTCAAATGTATTTTGAAGAAATGGCAAAATATATGGGAGTAAGTGGCAAATGGGAAAACATCCTTGAAGATAAAGGCGAATATTTTGAAGTTGCAAAATTTAAAATGTGATAATTAACCCCGTTTTTTGCGGGGTTTTTTAAATGCAAAAAACTTTTTAAGAAAAACTTATTTAATTTTTAATAATTGCTTTTATAAAATTGATGTTATAATTCTAAATGGTGATTAGATGAAAGTTTTACTTTTTAAGGATAATTATGAAAAAATTAAAGAAAGTGGAGTTGGAAAGGCTATTAAACATCAGGAGTTAGCTTTAAAAAAGGCAGGAGTTGATTTCACTGACAATCCCAAAGAAGATTTTGACCTTGTGCATATAAATACAATTTTCCCAAAATCTTATTTTTTTGCTAAAAAAACATTAAAAAAAGGAAAAAAAGTTGTTTATCATGCCCATTCAACGAAAGAAGATTTTAAAAATTCTTTTTTATTTTCCAATACTTTGGCAGGATTTTTTAAATGGTGGATCACAAAGTGTTATAAAACTTCAACTTTAATACTCACTCCTACAAATTATTCTAAAAAGCTAATTGAAAGTTATGGCATAAAAAAAGAAATTTATCCTATTTCCAATGGTATCGATTTAGAATTTTGGCAAAATAAAAAAGCATATGCTGATGAATTCGATAAAAAATTTGACAGTTACGGAAAAAAAGTTATTGTTTCTGTGGGTCTTTACATTAAAAGAAAGGGGATTCTCGATTTTGTAGAACTTGCTAAAAGGCTTCCCCAATATGAATTTTATTGGTTCGGCTATTTAGATCTTAAACTTGTTCCTAAAGAAGTAAAAAAAGCAGTACAGACTAAACTTCCAAATTTACATTTTCCTGGATATGTAGACAGGAATTTTTTAAGAAGTGCCTATGCAAGGGCAAACTTATTTTTCTTTCCAACCTATGAAGAAACAGAGGGAATAGTCCTTCTTGAAGCCCTTGCCATGAAGACGGACTCTCTTATTAGAGATATTGAAATTTATAGGGATATAAAAGCTGGAGAAGAAATTTATAAGGCTAAAGATATAGAGGGTTTTGAAGAAAAAATTTGTGGCATTATAGAAAAAAACTTACCTTCTTTAAGGGAGCAAGGCTATAAACTTGTGGAAAATAATAGCATTGAAGCTATAGGGGATAAGCTTAAGACTTATTATGAGAGGGCTTTAAAATTATGATTGGAATAGATATCGTTGATATCAAAAGAATAGAAGAACTTTTGGAAAAATACGGGAAAAGTTTTACAAATAAAGTTTTTACTGAGGAGGAAATTTCATATTTTTCCAAAAAAAAATATCCACAAGAAAGTATGGCGGGAATTTTTGCAGCAAAAGAAGCAATGGCAAAGGCGATGAAAACCGGCATAGGTAAGGTAACTTTTAAAGATTTGCAGGTAATTCATGAAAATGGAGTTCCAAGAGGCAAATATAAAAATATAAATTTTGAAATTTCCATATCTCACGAGAGAGCCACAGCCGCTTCTATAGCTAAGATAAAAAATAATGATGTAATTATACCTAATGACTTTAAAGGAGTCTTTAAAAGGCCAATAGACGCTTATAAAGGGGACATGGGAAGGATAGGAATAGTTGCCGGAAGAGAAAATATGAGTGGATGTGCTTTTTTTGCAAGTAAAGCTGCTTTAAGATCGGGAGCAGGTATGGTTTTTAATTATTGTCCTGAAGAAATAAAAAACATTCTTCAAATCAAAGTCCCCGAAGCAATTTATAGGGGTTATAATTTTGAAAGTTTAAAAGAAATGTCTTCAATTTGTATGGGACCGGGAATGGGAACCGATAAAAAGGCAGAAGAAATCTTTGAAAAAATTATAAAAATTAATAGACCAATGGTAATAGATGCCGATGCCTTAACAATTTTTTCAAGAAAATTAAGACCCTTATCAAAGAAAAAAGTTTTGACTCCCCATTTAGGAGAATTTTCAAGATTAACAAACTTATCAATAGAAAAAATATTAAGTGACAGAGAAAATATTGTAAAATCTTTCGCAAAAGACTATAATTTGATTTTAATTTTAAAAGGAAATGGTACAATAGTAAGTGAGGGTAAAAATATATACATAAATCCAACCGGCAACCCGGGAATGGCTACAGCAGGTTCCGGTGATGTTTTATCAGGAATAGTAAGTGCATTACTTTCCAGATTTGAACCCTTCTTTGCGGCAAAACTGGGAGTTTATATTCATGGACTTGCAGGAGATTTCGCAAAGGATAAATTTGGTCAGGAATCTATGACCGCTTCGGACATAGTGGAGTACATACCTCAAGCTATAATGGCATTAAGTTAGGTGTTTTTATGATAATTAAGAGAGGGGATTTATTTTACGCAGACCTTTCGCCGGTAATCGGTTCAGAACAAGGAGGCGTAAGACCCGTAGTAGTATTACAAAATGATGTGGGAAATAAATATTCCCCGACAATTATAGTTGCGGCAATCACGTCAAGACTGAATAAAGCGAGGCTTCCCACCCATATAAATGTAATGGCAAAGGGACTTGCCTTACCTAAAAATTCAGTTGTCCTACTTGAACAAGTA
>CAMQDG010000093.1 GCA_946999425.1 uncultured Peptoniphilus sp. | reverse complement strand
CATACCTATGATAAAATATCTTAGGTATGAAATGACACACATCTTTTGACGGTTTTACGTTGCCTATATGGTTTATAAATCGGATGATGAAGATGGAGGAAATAAAAACGGAGGTGCAAAATGTCAGTTATATCAATGAAAGCTCTTCTTGAAGCCGGAGTTCATTTCGGTCATCAAACAAGAAGATGGAATCCTAAAATGGGAAGATTTATTTTTACAGAAAGAAATGGAATCTATATTATAGATCTTCAAAAAACTGTAAAGAAAATCGAAGAAGCATATGAGTTTATTAAAAATCTTACTGCCGATGGTGGAGTTGTTCTATTTGTAGGAACAAAAAAACAAGCTCAAGATGCTATTGAGAAAGAAGCTAAGAAGTGTGAAATGCCTTTTATCAACCAAAGATGGTTGGGAGGTCTTTTAACTAACTTTAAGACTATTAAAAGAAGAGTTGAGAGATTACATGCTCTTAATTTAATGGAAGAAGATGGAACTTTTGATTTACTTCCCAAAAAAGAAGTTATAAAACTTAAACACGAAAGAGATAGACTTGAAAAGTTTCTTGGCGGAATAAAGGATATGAACAAATTACCGGATTGTATTTTTGTAGTTGATCCTAAAAAAGAAAATATTGCTGTTAAAGAAGCACATATCCTTGGAATCCCGGTTGTAGGAATTATTGACACAAACTGCGACCCTGATGAAATTGATTTTCCAATTCCGGGTAATGATGATGCAATAAGGGCGGTAAAACTTATTACTGAAACAATTGCAAATGCAGTTTTGGAAGGAAAACAAGGGACTCAAATAACTGATTTGAATGATGAAGATTCTGAAGATTCTGAAGGCTCTATGGAAGAAGTGGAAATAGTTGAAGAAGAATCAGAAGAAACTATAGAAGAAACTTCAAACGAAGAAGAATAATTAAAAGAGAGTTCTAAAGCCTTGCTTTGAACTCTTTTTTTAAGTAACAGGAGGTAAAAATGAATATTACTGCACAAATGATTAAAGAGCTTAGAGAAATTACTCAAGCTGGAATGATGGATTGTAAAAAAGCCCTTCAAGAAACTGAAGGTGAGATGGAAAAAGCAATTGACTTTTTAAGAGAAAAGGGTCTTGCAAAGGCAGCTAAAAAATCTTCAAGAATTGCATCTGAAGGAATTGTTGCATCTTATATCCATGGTGGAAGAATCGGAGTTTTAATTGAAGTTAACTCTGAAACTGACTTTGTTTCTAAAAATGAAGAATTTAAAAATTTTGTTAAAGACATGGCTATGCAAGTTGCAGCTCAAAATCCTAAGTATGTTTCAAGAGAAGAAGTTCCTCAAGAAGAATTAGACCATGAAAAAACCGTTTTAAAGGAACAAGCTCTTAATGAAGGGAAACCTGAAAAAATTATTGAAAAGATGGTTGAAGGTAGACTTGAAAAATTCTATGAAGAAATTTGTCTATTAGATCAAAAATTCATTAAAGATCCAGATGTAAAGGTAAAAGACCTTCTTTCAAACCTTGTTGCAAAAATCGGTGAAAATATAAAGATAAGAAGATTTGTAAGATATGAAGTTGGAGAAGGCTTAGAAAAAAGAGAAGAAAATTTTGCTGAAGAAGTAGCTAAACAAATGGGAAACTGAGGTGAGTTTCTTGTCTCCTAAGTATAAAAGAATAATTCTTAAATTAAGCGGCGAAGCTATGGCAGGTGAAAGGGGTATAGGAATAGACCCTGAAATTATAAAAGTTATTGCTAAAGAAGTTGCAAAGATTCATGATTTAAATGTTGAAATAGGTATAGTAGTCGGAGGGGGCAACTTTTGGAGAGGTAGAAGTGCATCTTCAATGGACAGGGCAACCTCAGACTATATGGGTATGCTTGGAACTGTTATGAATGCTTTAGCTCTTCAAGATGCTCTTGAAAGTCTTGGAGTAGACACAAGGGTTCAAACTGCCATAGAAATGAAAGAAGTTGCAGAACCTTATATAAGAAGAAGGGCTATTCGTCATCTTGAGAAAGATAGAATAGTGATATTTTCAGCAGGAATAGGAAATCCATATTTTTCAACAGATACTACAGCGGCATTAAGGGCTGCAGAAATAAATGCAGATGTTATTTTGCTTGCTAAAAAAGGCGTTGATGGAATATACGATTCAGATCCTAAGATTAATCATGAAGCTGTTAAATATACAGAATTAGATTACAAAGAAATACTGAATAAAGAACTTAAAATAATGGATGCAACCGCAACATCTCTTTGCATGGATAATGATATACCTTTAATTGTTTTTGGTATAGATACTCCATCTAATATGTTGGATGTAGTTATGGGCAAAGACATTGGAACTAAAGTAAAATAGGAGGATGTTATGTTTTCTGATATTAAACGCGACACTGAAGATAAAATGAAAAAAACTATAGAAGTTTTTAGAGAAGATTTAAAAAATATAAGAGCAGGCCGTGCTAATCCTTCGATTCTTGATAAGATAACCGTAGATTATTATGGACAACAAACACCGCTTAATCAAGTGGCAGGAATTTCCGCACCGGAAGCAAGACTTCTTGCTATTCAACCTTGGGAAGCGAAAATGATACCTATAATTGAAAAAGAAATTTTAAAATCCGATCTGGGATTAAATCCTTCAAATGATGGTAAAATTATAAGACTTGTAGTACCCCAACTTACAGAAGAAAGAAGAAAAGAACTTGTTAAAGTTGTAAAAAAGAATGGCGAAGACTCTAAAATAGCTGTAAGAAATATTAGAAGATTAGCTGTAGATGAAGTTAGAAAACTTGAAAAAAGTAAAGAAATTTCAGAAGATGATTTAAGAGATTATGAAAAACAAATCCAAGATTTAACAGATAAGCGTATTGAAGAAATTGATGAAATATCAAAGCTTAAAGAAAATGAACTTATGGAGATATAATTAAAGGCCGAAAGGCCTTTTTTTAGGAGGTTTTATGACTTCAAATTTAGAAAAAATCGATCTTTTAAAAGTTCCAAAACATATAGGTATAATAATGGACGGTAACGGTAGGTGGGCAAAAAAAAGATTTATGCCAAGACCTATGGGTCATAGAGAAGGAGCAAAAAGAGTCATAGATATTGTTGAAGCAGCTTATAATATAAACGTTAAAAGTTTAAGCTTATATGCTTTTTCAACTGAAAATTGGAAAAGACCTGAAGATGAGATAAGTGCTTTAGAAGATTTGCTTATAAAATATATAAGAAGTCAATTAGACAGAATTGTTAAGAATGGAGTTAAAATTAATCTTTGTGGAGATTATAAAGCTTTTCCTATTCCCGTGCAAAAAGAAATAGAACGTGCATTGAAGG
>CAMQDG010000092.1 GCA_946999425.1 uncultured Peptoniphilus sp. | reverse complement strand
TATTAATAATTTAAAAAATTTTCGCCTAAAAAAAAAAAAAAAAAAAAAACTAAGTAGCCTATTTAGGCAAGTATTTAAAGGAGAAAAATTTATGAACCCTGATTTATTATCAGATTGTAAAAAAAGAAAATATTACGAGATTATCGCTGAAGAATCTTTGAAAAAAGAAGAAGAAAGAATGAATAATCTTGTGGCTCTAAACAAAAAATATAGAGCTGAGGAGTTTGAAGCTTGGGAAAAATTTATTAACCCAATTAAGGAGAAATTACAAGAAAGGTGGAAAAAAATGACTGTATCAGATATTTTGCCTGATATTAAGGAGAAAATTATGGAAGAAGACCAAAGCCCATTTGGAGGAAGAGCTTATGACTCTGAAACTTATGGAGACTTTATTGAAGAAAATTCAATAGACGTAAATATGGACATTAATACTTTTAATGCCCTACTTGCCTCTTGTGGATTTGTGGAAATTTAAAAAAAGAAAGGAGTGCCTTATGGGACAATATTATAGCATAGTAAATTTAAGTAAAAGAGAAAGACTTGTATGGGATGGCGGCGTAAAGCTTATGGAATTTTCTTGGATAGGTAATTATGCAACAAATACTTTAGCAAAACTTTTAAAAGATGAATGGAAAGAGGATAGTGTTATTGTTGTAGGTGATTACGCCTATAACAGCGATGAATATATGGATATTCTTAACCAAATCGGAAAAAAGGAAAAAATAAGAAAAAAAAGACAAGAAGGAGACGACAAAGCTTATTATAATTTCTACGACCGTGACCTATACAAATTTAAAATTGTAAAAGCAGAAAAAAATCCTGAAGGAGAAGATTTATATCTTATTAACTACGATAAAAACCTTTATGTTGACAGAAAAAATTTGCCTGTAACAGACTTTTATCTATCTGAACATGGAGAAGAAATTTTCTATAGAATAGATCCCATTAGCCTACTCTTAGCTGTAGGTAATGGCCTTGGTATGGGAGATTTTTATGAAAAAAACAAGGGCTTTGAGTATGTAGGAATTTGGGCTGGAAATAGAGTTGGAACTTCTGACTCCATTCCTAAGGGATTTAAAGAGTTTAAGCCTGATTTTGTGGAGATTAATAATTATTAAAAGGAGAAAAAATGAAGTTATTTAGGAAGGTGAAAAGGCTTTTAAAAAAAAGCTTTTGGACCTACAGAAAAGGTCAAAGACTTTATTTTAAATTTATATTTTATTCAAGTTTGATTGCTGTAATTTTAAAACTTGTAACTAAATATCAATTTCAATTAAAGCAACTTATAAAAGTTTTTGGATTTTAGGGCTCTACTAAGTATTAACTTAGTACCCCTTCCCTATTAAAAAAAAGTAGAGGCTTATAGCCCAATTAAAGGAGGAAAAATTTATGAATTTAACAATGGAAGATATACAAGTTTTTGCAAATACTACAAGAATTACAAATAAACTTAGAAACGCAAAGAGTCTATATTCCTTATCAAGACCCTTGAAAATTCAGGATATAAGGTTTATAAACTTAAAAAATCCATCAGGAACGTGTTTTACTGATGGAAATATAATTTATCTAAGTTTTTTCCCTGAAGAACTCAAGGAAAATTTAATTTTTGTAGATTCAATATTAGATGCAAAAATAGGTCACGAAATGGGTCATGTCAATTTTACAAATTTTGACAAAACCGTGAAGGGCGTTGAAAATTATAAGAAAAAATTAAGTAGTGAAAATGTAGAAAAAGCTTACGAAACGTTGATTCTAAAAGTGTTTAAAGACCTTCTAAATATTTTAGAAGATGCAAGAATTGAAAGACTTATGGCTAAAAATTTTAAAACCTTAGGTATTAAATTTGCCTTATTAAACATGATGATTTTTAAAAAATCTTTAATAAATCAACCTAATGGAAGTAATATAATTAATTACTTTATAAGCGAAATTCTACATTATGCAAAATTAAAGGAAGTAAATATTTTCTTTAAAAAAAGTTCTGATTATGAATCTTTTAAAGAAAAGTTTTTGCCCCTTATTGATGAGGCCAGGGAAAGTAATCATTTTGAAACGGTTCTTACAAATGCAGAGAAAATTACAGAGATTTTTAAACCTCTAATAATGCAAATGCCTATAAAGAACCTACAAAAATATAATAACGAACTTGATAAATCATCAGAAGAACTTAGTAAAAGCAGTTTTAATCCTTCTTTCAACGGACAAGATCCACAAGACCAAGAAGGAGAAGACAAAGGCTCTAAAAATAACTCGGGCAATAGCTCTGATGATAACTCAGAGAACAACTCAGAAAACAACTCAGAGGATAACTCCGGTAAAGATTCTAAAGAAAAACCTGAAAATGAATCAAAGAAAGGATCCAGCGAAGATTCAAAAAAAGAATCTGAAGAATCAAAAAAAGACTCAGGAAAAGACTCCGGTAAAGACTCTAAAGAAGAGTCTAATAAGGAAAGTGAAAAGGATCCTAAAAAGAGTTTAGAAAAAAAATATCAAGAACTTAAAAAAGAAAATCAAAAATCCATGAAAGCTTCTGAAAAGAAGGACATCTTAGATAATTACAAAAAAGGACAAGATAAAAGAGAAAAAGAAAAGGCTCAATTTAAAAATCTTGAAAATAAAAAAAATAGTGACATTACAAAAAGAGGTTGTTTTAGCAATAAATTTATAATGGAAAAAGTTATCCCTATTAAAGGTTATCCTGATAGTGAAACTCTTAAAAAAGGTAATTCTTTAAAAACTGAATTAAGTAAAATCCTTGTAAATAAAAATAATCTCAACTTGGATTTTCAAGAAAAAGGGCAGATAAATCCTAATCTTCTACCCTATAGCAGAATGGGTTTAACAGACAGCATTTTTAAAATTGAAGGAACTAAGTTACAAAGATCTTACGCCATTTCAATTTTACTTGATGGATCTGGTTCAATGAACGGGCCTTCTGGAGTCAATGCTCTAAAAGCCTTAAGTGTTATAGAAGAAGCTCTTAAAGATTTATGTTCTTTAAGGATTATAAAATACAATTCAGGAACATATAATACAGTAAGTTTTGTATATAAAGACTATAACGATAAAAATATCAACATTATGTATAATAGCTTAAAAACATTAGAAGGAGGATTCTTTACTAATGCCAACGCTGAATATATTAACTTAGATGTAGAAAGGGAAATTTTAAATAAAAGACCTGAAACAGACAAAATAGTTATTATCTTATCAGACGGCATGCCAAGAAAAATTTTTGAAGATAGAAGTTCTGAAGAGGATCTTAGAAAATCCGTACAGGAAACTAAAAAGAAAGGAATAAAAGTTGTTCCTATATTTTTTGGACATGATAGCTTCTTAAAAGAAAATGCTGATAGATTTAAGTTTATGTATGAAGATAATATTGTAGCAACAAGTCCTGACAAAATATATGTAAATCTTGTTAAAATTTTAAGAGAAGCCTTAAAAGCTTGAAAACATGAAAAAAGCCCGATTAATTTCGGGCTTATTTTTTTCAGTTAGTGAACTACTCGGCAACAAGTTACCGAGCTTCTTGCTTCAACCACTACCGCTTGA
>CAMQDG010000091.1 GCA_946999425.1 uncultured Peptoniphilus sp. | reverse complement strand
TACCTTTTGCCTGTGCCAATGGCAGTAATTCCTATAAATATGGCTATGTAACAAAAGATGAGTACCTATCAGGAAATATCAGAGAAAAAATTGCGATTGTTGACAGTTATCTATCAAAACTTAGACAAACGGAAAGAGAACTGCCCCATCTTGGATATGCGGAAGATGGCAAAGAAAAAGAGCTGATAAGCTATGAGATGAACCGTTTGGAATATCAAAAAGCAGAGCTTACAAAAGTTCTTCCAAAGGAGCTTGAAGCAAGTGAAATCAATGTGCGTCTTGGTGCAACTTGGATACCGATTAAAGACATTGAGAAATTCATCTTTGAAACGCTTAAAACTCCGGGTTATGCAAGATGGGATATTAAGGTTAAGTTTTCAAGCCTTACAAGCGAATGGAATGTAGAAGGAAAAAGCAGGGACAGAGGAAATGACCTTGCTGAAATGACCTTTGGAACATCAAGGGTAAATGCCTATAAGCTGATTGAAGATGCCTTAAACCTAAAAGAAACAAAGGTATTTGACCAGATTGTAAATCCGGATGGCTCTAAAACTTCTGTCTTAAATAAAAAAGAAACCATGCTTGCAGGACAAAAGCAGGAGTTATTAAAAGAAGAATTTAAGAACTGGATATTTAACGATCAGGAAAGAAGAAGCCGTCTTGTAAAGCTGTATAATGAGCGTTTTAACTCTATCCGTAACAGAGAATATGACGGAAGTAATTTATCTTTTGAGGGAATGAATACTAAAATAGAGCTTAGACCTCATCAGAAAAATGCTATTGCAAGAAGTTTGTATGGAGGAAATACGCTTCTTGCCCACGTGGTTGGTAGCGGAAAGACCTTTGAAATGGTGGCTTCTGCAATGGAAAGTAAAAGGCTTGGAATGTGCAGTAAATCACTCTTTGTTGTACCGAACCATCTAACAGGTCAAATAGGGAGAGAATTTATGCAGTTATATCCGTCGGCTAACATTATGGTGGCAGATAAAAAAGACTTTGAGCCGAAAAATAGAAAAAGGTTCATAGGAAGAATTGCAACAGGAGAGTACGATGCGGTTGTGATCGGGCATACGCAGTTTGAAAAAATTCCGATGAGTAAAGAATATCAGGAAAAACACATTCAGGATCAGATTGATGAAATCATTAACTATGTGGAGGAATATAAGCATGATAGAAATCAGAACTTTACAGTAAAACAGCTTGAAAAGACCAAGAAGAAACTTGAAACAAGACTTGAAAAATTAAATGATGATTTTAAGAAAGATGATGTTATTACCTTTGAAGAACTCGGCGTAGATAAGTTATTTATCGACGAAGCACACAATTACAAAAATCTCTATCTATACACAAAAATGAGGAATGTAGCAGGTATCGGTCAAAGTGAAGCATTTAAGTCCTCCGATATGTTTATGAAGTGTAGATATATGGATGAAATGACGGGTGGTAAAGGAGTTGTATTTGCCACAGGAACGCCAGTAAGTAATTCCATGACGGAGCTTTATACTATGCAGCGTTATCTTCAGTACGAAAGCCTTAAAAAGAATAATTTAGAGCATTTTGACTCTTGGGCTTCTACCTTTGGGGAAACACAGTCTGCCTTTGAACTTTCTCCTGAAGGAACAGGATACAGGGTAAAAACAAGATTTTCAAAGTTCTATAATCTTCCGGAGCTTATGTCTATGTTCAAGGAGGTTGCAGATATTCAGACAGCAGATATGCTCAATCTTCCAACACCTGAAGCACATTATGAAGTTATTAAGACTTTGCCAAGTGAAGAGCAAAAGGAAATCCTAAAGAGCCTATCTGAAAGAGCTGATGATGTCAGAAACAGAGTGGTAGAGCCTGATGAGGATAATATGCTGAAAATCACCAATGACGGTAAGAAACTTGCCTTAGATCAGCGTTTAATCAATCCTCTACTATCCGATAATCCTGACAGCAAGGTCAATGTCTGCGTGAAAAATGTGTTTGCCATTTGGGATAAGACAAAAGATGATAGGTCAACACAGCTTCTATTTTCCGATATGTCCACACCGAAAGGCGATGGAGAGTTTAATATCTATGATGATATTAGAGAAAAACTTGTCGCAATGGGCATACCAAAAGAAGAAATAGCCTTTATTCACGAAGCAAACTCAGACAAACAGAAAGATGAACTCTTTGCAAAGGTAAGAAAAGGAGATGTGAGGATATTACTCGGTTCTACTCAGAAAATGGGAGCCGGAACGAATGTGCAAAATAAGCTGATTGCTTTGCATGATCTCGATGTACCTTGGCGTCCTGCCGACCTTGAGCAGCGTGCGGGTAGAATCGTAAGACAGGGAAATAAAAATAAGGAAGTAAATATTTATCGTTATGTAACTGAAAATACCTTTGATGCGTATTTGTGGCAGACCATAGAGAATAAACAGAAATTCATTTCACAGATTATGACTTCAAAAACTCCTGTCAGAGTGGCGGAAGATGTAGACGAAAGCTCCCTTAATTATGCGGAGATTAAAGCACTGGCGACAGGCGATCCGAAAATCAAAGAAAAAATGGATTTGGACAATGAGGTTACAAAACTTAAAATGCTGGAAGCAAACTACAAGTCCAACCGTTACAGATTAGAGGATAAGGCCGCAAAAAATTATCCTGAAGAAATCACAAGAACGGAAAAACTCATTGAAGCTGTAAAGAAAGATATGGCAAATGTAGAACCTAAAGCAGAGGGTGAGGAAAAGTTTACTTCGATTACCATAAAAGACGAGAGAATATTTGATAAAAAGATTGCAGGAGAAAAGCTACTTGAAGCTATCAAGACCGTAAAAATCAATGAAAGTAAGATGATAGGCAAGTATAGAAATATGGATTTAGAGGTCAGTTATAACTTCTTTACCAATGAGCATAATTTCAGCTTAAATGGTGCTGCAAAGCATTCAGGAGAGCTTGGCACAAGTGCAGACGGTAATATCATAAGACTGGATAATGCCCTTGAGAAAATGCCTGAAAAACTGAAAAGACTGGAGGAGAAGCTCACAAGCACAAAAGAACAGCTCGAAAATGCTAAAGAAGAACTCAAAAAGCCTTTTGAAAAAGCTGATGAACTAAAGAATAAGGTGTTAAGGCTTGCAGAACTCAATAAGCTCCTTGATATGGGAGATGTGGAAGAAAAGAGAAATGATAATCCGCTTGCAGAGGAGGTAAAAAGAGCCATCATTGATTTCTGTAACAGAGAATATGAAGAAAATTATAGCTATGAGGAATTTAATACCTTATATCCTGATTTGAAGCATATAGGCATCGCCTATACCAATACACCGGATGAAAAACATGATATACAATTTGAATTAAACCTTGAGGAATATACAGCTACTCAATATGTAAATGATGTGGCTGTAAGCCGTTATGATTATGTAAAAGAAAATGGTAGCGTTGAAAAAGCTCTTGATGTTATGAAATTTGAAATGGAAAATGGAGAATTTAATACCTTTGTTTCTGTAGATGAAGAAGAATTAAAGCAGGCTATGGGACTTGATATTGATGATGAAGGAAACTTCTATGATCCACTTTCTAAAGACCTCGATAATGACGGTATTCCGGATAGATATGACAATAACTTTAAGGACAGTGATTATTTTGAGTCAACCTATGATGTGGAGGACAATCTTCA
>CAMQDG010000090.1 GCA_946999425.1 uncultured Peptoniphilus sp. | reverse complement strand
TATTTTCGGAGGACTTTTTACGCCAAAGTGTAGAAGTCCTCCTTTTTTATTCTCAAAAGAAAAACAGAGAACTTAAAAAGGAGGATAACTAAATGGCAAAGAAAGAATATTACCTTTATGTAAAAGGCAAAGCAATACTGGTAAGCGAAGAAGTCTACAAAGCCTACTGGAAGATAACAGAGCATGAAAAGTATCTCCAAAGAAAAGATTGGAAGTATAATGTTATATCATTTTCGGCACTGGATTATGACGGACACTTTGTAGATAACATCATAGATGAAAAAATAGACTTAGAAAAAATTGTAGAAGTAAAAATGCAAATTGAAGAACTTCATAGAGCATTAAATACTCTAACAAAAGAAGAACAAGAGTTAATGGAAGCCATCTTCTACAGAGAAGAAAGTCTAAGGTCAATCGGTAAAAAAGAAAAAGTAAGCTATCAAGCAATTGGAAAAAGGAGGGATAAGATTTTAGAAAAACTAAGAGAGATATTAAAAGATAAAATTTAAGAGTAGAAAGAGAAAGGCTATTTACCTATAAAAAGGTATTTAGCCTTTTTCAATATAAAAATATTAAAACGGAGGAAATTACCATGAAAGAATTAGATAATGTAATCAGCCAATTAGAAAAAGAAACTAAGAAAAAAGAACAGGCAGAAAATAACATTAAGTTATTAAAACAGAAAAAAAGCAAACTGAAAAGAAGTGCCGATACAAAAAGAAAAGTAGAGAAAGGAGGAGTATTTGAAAAGTTTGAAAGACAAATAACAGGTGCAGAAGAAAATACAGATAATGATTTAATCTATGCCTTTTTAGACTATGTGTTTTCAGATAACAGATACAGAGAAAAATTAAAGGAACTAACTGAAAAGCATTTTAGCGAAAAGAGAATATCTTTAGAAGAAACTTCATATACTGAAAATGAAAACGATGGGATAGATGATGAAGAACCCCAAAAGGACTTGGAAGAATTTGAAGATGAGATATAAGCAGTCGGAAAAATTAAATAAGAAAATTAGAGCATAGCAGAGTGAAATCATTTTAACACTTTGCTTTTTTGTTGATTTGAAAAATCTACAAAAAACAAAGTCTACAGGGGTTAAGGGGGAGTAGCCCCCTTGAACAAATAAAAATGCTTTAGCGTTTTTGTTTCCTTAGCGGAGCGTATAGCTTTCTGCAAGAACGCAAAGCACCGAATGTAGTCGGTGTATCTTTGCGCCCTTTGAAAAAGGGAGCGAAGATACTTCCGACATATAGAGATAAGAAAACATCTAAATAGAATATCAAAAGAAAGTAAATGAGCAGATGGGAAGAAGAAAGAAAAATAACCTATCTGCTTTTTATGTGTCTAAAAACAATTTACTGAATGTGAAAAAGGAAAGGAGCATACCATAAATGGAAGCAAAAAGTTTGCATACCCATGTAGATATAGTTACAAGGTCAAAAGGAGCAAGCGTAATTGCGAAAGCTGCATATAACGCAAGAGATAAATTGAATGATGAACACTATGGAAAAGTTCATGACTATTCTAAAAAAGAAGACCTTGTATTTTCAAAAATATTTCTGCCTGAACATATCCCTAAAAAATTTTCAAACAGGGAATATCTATGGAACAGTGTAGAGAAAATAGAGAAAAGCAAAAATTCACAGCTTGCAAGAAATTTACTTTTTACACTTCCAAGAGAATTAAATCAAGAAGATAGGATAAAACTCATCAGTGAATTTATTGAAGAAAATTTTACTTCTAAAGGAATGATAGCGGACTGTAATATCCATAATCCCTTAGCAAGCGATAACGAAGAACAACCACATGCCCATATCCTACTTACTCTTAGAGAAATTGATAGTGAGGGAAAATGGAAACCCAAATGCAGAAAAGAATATATCCTTGATGAAAACGGAGAAAAGATAAAACTAAAAAGTGGAAACTATAAATCAAGAAAAGTAAATTTAAATGATTGGAATGAACCTGACAAGGCAAAAAAGTGGAGAGAAGATTTTTCTAAAAAGGCTAATGAATATTTAGAGAAAAACGGAATTGACAAAAGAATAGATCCACGCACCTTTGAAGAACAGGGAAGAGAAGAACTGCCACAAATACATTTAGGAACAGCAAGCTATCAGATGGAGAAGAAAGGTATAGCCACAGAAAGAGGAAATCACAACCGAAAAATCATAGCTTTTAATTTAGAGTTTAAGAAATTAAAAGAAGAACTATCAAAACTGACTTCTTGGATAGGCTCCTTAGTTGGAAAACTTCAAACAAAGTATGATGAATATAAGCAAGAGAAAAAAGACGAACTGGAGAACAAAGCAGAACTCTTTAACCTCTATGAATACATTTCTATTTATCACGACTTACAGGGAGAAAAAGCAAGAGCATTAAAGCCTTATGCAAGCAACAAAAAGATGGCTGCTGACCTTAGACGATTTTCAAAAGCAATCTATTACCTTAGAGATAATAAGCTACAAACCATAGCAGACTTACAAGAAAAAATAGGCACTCTTCAATCAGAAAATAAGAACATCCATCAAGAAGTTAAAGTTAAAAGCAAAAGAATAGAAAACTTAAATAAGTGTTTTACTTATGCAGATATTATCAAAGACAACAAGGCAACCTACGATGAATGGAACAATAAAACTCTATTCAAAGATAGCTTTTACAATTCCCATAAAGAGGAAATAGACAAATACAAAAGAGCAAGGGCAATCCTTGAAAAAATAACAGGCTCATCTGCGATTAAGAGCAAAGATTGGCAAAAAGAAAAGAAAAGCCTTGAAGATGAAATTGCTAAGCTAAATAAACACTCTCAAGCTATCAAAGAAGAATACGAAAATATTAACCATATCAAATATGCGGTAAAGATAGTCAATGATGATTATGGAATAGATTTATCTATAGAGATAGACAAGGCAATTAAGCGTGGAGAGAAACCAAGCGTAATTGCACAGATTAAAAAGTACCAAGAGCAACAGGAGAAATACGAAAAGAAAAAAGAGAAAACAAAAGATTATTACAGAAATGAGGAAAGGTAGGATATTTTAACTTTATAGGTAACTGTCAAGTGGCATATAAAGCTAATATAGAAAAAAAGGCGTAAAAATGGTATAATATTAGTTAATGTTAACAAATAAATTACAGTTACGGAGGTAAGTAATGTTGAGATTAAGACCTTATAATATAAATGATGCAGATACAATTCTTTCTTGGAGTAAAGATGAAATGTCTTTTTACAAATGGTCTGCTGGTGTTTTGGGAGAATATCCAATAACAAAAGAAAAATTTGATTTTGTTAATAATCTAATGGCTTTTACAGCTATTGAAGATGATAATATAATAGGTTTTTTTACAATGAGAAGACCTTTAGAAAACTTTGATGAATTGAGGTTTGGTTTCATAGTTGTTGACCCTTCACATCGTGGCAAAGGATATGGGAAGGTAATGCTTCAGTTAGGTTTAAAGTTTGCATTTGAAATCTATGGAGCAAAAAAGGTTTCATTAAGCGTTTTTGAAAATAATGAACCAGCATATTTATGTTATAAAGCAGTTGGTTTTGATGATGTAATTCTTGATAAAACAGAAATATATAATGTTTTGGGAAAAGAATGGAAATGTAAAGAATTGATGATTGAAAATAGGTAAATCCAATTTTGTAAATTGAATAATTTAATAACAACTAACACAGGAACAGTAAATCAAAAAAAGGTTTACTGTTTTTTCTTTGCCTAAAAAACGGAAAGGAGGACTTATGGAAGAAGAAAAAAGAGAAATAAAAGCACCACCTAATAAACAGTTAATTATGGATATTGGAAAGACAAAATACACTGTAAACCTACATTTCAAGCAAGGAACAGGCGAAACATACAAG
>CAMQDG010000089.1 GCA_946999425.1 uncultured Peptoniphilus sp. | reverse complement strand
AACAAACGTGACTATACCTGATTCTGTAGAAGAAATAGGTGATTATGCCTTTTACTACAACCCAATCAAAAAATTAAAGTTAAGTAAAAATATTAAAAGCTTAGGGAAAAATATTTTTCCTGATAGTGAAAAAGTAGAAAAAGCCTTATATTAAAGTTTAATAAGGTAAAAGAGATCCCTGAAAAGGGGATCTTTTTTTTGCGTAAAAATTTTGTTTTTTATTAATAATTTTAAAATTTTTCCTCTAATAAATAATGTAAGAAAAAAAACTAAGTAGCCTATTTAGGCAAGTATTTAAAGGAGGAAAAATGAAAAACAAAAGAGCAAAATTTAGCTTAATTTTTTTATTGTTTTTTTCTTTATTTTTTTTAACAAGTAATGGCTTTTCAATATTTGCTGAGCAAATACCTAAGGCCCATAAGATTGTTTTAACAAAAGGAAAAAACCAAAAAAAACAGAGAAAAGCAAAAGAACAAGTAGGAGAAGAAAAAAGTATTTTCACACCAAACTCTGTAGTGCATAAGGGAAAGAAAATAACATTTCACCAATCAGCCTACAATTATTACGAACAAAAAGACGCTTCTTGGGAAACATTAAACAGAAGATGTGCGAATATTTCCAGAGAAATAAGAAAGAAAAATGTTTGTGTGGGACCTGAATTTAACGGAGAAGATAATTTGCCAAATTATATATTAGGTCATAATCCAGGAACCATGACAAATATAGCGTCTTTGTCGGTAGGTGATAGCATTTTTGTTACAGATAAAAATGGAAAAACTTTTGAGTATATAGTCGTAGATTATGTAAATGCAGAAAAATCTTATGACTTTGTAAACGGAAGTGGTGATGTTAGCAATTATTTTTATTACGGTGCAAACAAAGAAGCCGTACTTATACAATATTGTATTAATCATCAATCTCATACTTTTTTATCAGTACCAAAAGAAAGAGAAGAAAGTCAAAGAACAAAGTAGCCTATTTAGGCAAGTATTTAAAGGAGAAAAATTTATGAAAATTAAAGATTTGTTGGATGCAGGATTCATTATTCAAGAAAGGGCTCACAACACAAACGCCTTTTCAAACATTATGGATTTAAAAGATTTAGAAGTCTCTGACTTAGTAAACAAAAATTATGGCACGTGCGAATGTGATGTAGATTATAGTTCTTGTGAATTTGACCTTTGGGTTGAAGGAGAAGGAGATGGAGGTTGTATCAGCTTTAGTGATTTTGAAGAAATAATGGATAATAGTGAAACTATTTCTGAATTTATGAAAAAATTTACAAAAAAGTATTATTGAACTATTTAGAGTTAGGGGCGAAATGCCCTTAATTCTAAATAAAAAAAAGGAGAAATTTATGAAAATAGGGATATTAGGAAAATCAGGAGCAGGAAAAGATACTCTTGCTGATTTTTTGGTAGCAGAAAAAGGTTTTAAGAAAATAGCCTTCGCAGAGCCTTTATATAAGGTGGCTCGTGAATATTACGGGATGCAAGAAAAAAGCAGAGAACTTTTGCAAGATATAGGTAATGCCATGAGGAGCGTTAGAAAAGATGTATTTGTTAATCTTTTAATTAAAAAGATTAGTGAAATGCAGGCTCAAGGCGAAAAAAACATTGTAGTAACAGATATAAGACAAAAAAATGAGTTTTTAGCTTTAAAAAATTTGGGTTTTGTTTTTGTGTACGTTGATACACTTCTTCAGAATAGGCTTAATAGAATAGCTAAGAGAGATAATATTGAGATTACGCCTGAATATGTGAAAAGGATTGAAGAAAATGTGGCGGAAACAGGTTGTGATGATTTAGTGAAAGAAAATGGTTTAATAAGCCTAAAAATTTGTAATGATTATTCCTTAGAAAGTCTTAGATTATCAGCAATAATCCTTGCTGAAAATTATGATTTGGTGAAAACCATAGGAGAAGAAAAGGGAGAAAAGATTATAGTTGTAGAAAATAGTTCTAAAAAAACTGTTTGGAAAAATAAGCTTAGCATTGTAAATCTATATAAGTCAAAAGGAGTTGTTGATATTTTAGAAAAAGATAACAAGATTCCTTATATAAGAAAAATAACAACAAAAGAAATTAAAGGAGAATAGTATGAAAAAAATTCAAATACCATTAAGTGAAAAATTAAGTATTTTTGTAGAAAAAGGCATTGATGATTTTAGCAAAGAAATAATAGTGTATATAGGAACCAAAGAAGGTAGATGGAACCAAGACATTGTAAGTATCTCGCCAGAATATGACCTACTTAAAAATAAGATAAGTTGGAGAGAGGATAAGGTTAATGGTGAACTACTCGGCAACAAGTTACCGGGCTTCTTGCTTCAACCACTACCGCTTGAACCTTCTAACAGAAGATTTTAAGTCTTACACAGTGTCCACAAGCGTTAGGTTTGGATAGTTCCTATCCTACCATTTTAAGAAGGTTAAGCTGCTATCATTTCTGTTAGTAGTCTTAACCCTTCTTTTTTTATATTTATTGCAGCGTTTTTATCTCTCTGCATTTTAAGTCCACAACTACAGCTCATTTCTCTAATAGATAGATCTTTCATTTCTGGATGTTTTTTACCACATGAACTACAGATTTGCGAAGAAGGATACCACTTGTCTATTTTGACAAAGTATTTATTCCTTTCCTTTAATTTGTATTCCAGCATACTTAAAAACATGCCGTATCCATTATCCATGGTAGCTTTACCATTTTTAAATCCCTTATTTGACATATTTCTCATATTAAGACTTTCTACGCACACAACATCATACTGATTGGCTATCTCAGTTGATAATTTATGCAGGTTATCAAGCCTTTGGTTGGTTATATGAGTATGGATTTTATTAACTCTTTGTAGTTGCTTTAAATAGTTATTTGATTTAGTTTGTCCTTTTTTAAAACCTTGTTTCCTTGAAAGTCGTCTTTGTTCTTTAGCAAGTTTATCTTGACTCTCTTTATAGTATTTGTGATTTGTTCCAATATTGCCATTATGGTCTACATATAGTCCATTGGATGCGTAATCCAAGCCTATGACATTACCTGTGTTAGGAATATAGTTGCATTTTTCCTCATATTCAAACAACACGGAGGCATAGAATTTACCATTACTTGATTGAGATACAGTAGCTGATTTTAAGACCCAGTTATTTTTTGGAGATCTATGTATTTTAGCTCTAACTTTCCCTATTTTAGGTAGCTTAATATATTTATTATCTATAATAGCTATTGTTCCATTTTGATTGTTAGTTGTATAAGATTTTTTGCTATGTTTTGCTGATTTGTATTTCGGAAACCCTGTATTAGTTTTTCTTTTCTTATCGAAACAACCTTTAAAAGCTTGTTGTAAGCTTAATTGAGTATTTGCAAGGGCAAGACTGTCTACTTCTTTTAAATAGGGATAATCTTTCTTATACATTGCAGGAGTTTGGTTTCCAAAAGATTTGTTTTTCTCGTATGATTTAATTCTGTCTGCAAGCATGAGGTTCCAAATCTTTCTACAACAACCAAAAGATTTTAAGAAAAAGGTCTCTTGTTCCTTAGTAGGGTATAGCCTATATTTAATTGACTTATTTTTTGAGCTTTGATTTGTTTTCTTATTGAACATTATTATTTTTCTAACTCCATGTATATTTAGCTACATTTTAATCTTTATTATATGTATATTATACCACAATTATGGCTTTATAGCAATATGTATTTAAGGGAAAAATTCATCCCCCAACCTATAAAGGATGAGGGTTTCTTTTTTCTTCCATAAATGACAAGTAAGCACATGATGTCTTATTAAAAATAAAAAGCGGCTCTCATCTCGGATACAAGTAACCGAGACTTCCCGCCTTATATATTAAAATTTGGCCTGATTCGAAAGATGAAGATTATACTAATTCCTTCTCAGTGAATGTTTTAGAAGAAAACTGAAGTAGCCTATTTAGGCAAGTATTTTAAAGTTAAAAAAAGGAGAATAAAATGGATTGGATTAAATATGAAATAGGTGGTGGTTGGGTCTTAGG
>CAMQDG010000088.1 GCA_946999425.1 uncultured Peptoniphilus sp. | reverse complement strand
AAATGATACCTTTAAGGGTGTTGCCGGCACAGAAGTAACTTCGGATATTATCTTCCTAAAGAAAAGAGATAGCGTATTAGAGCGCGATGAAGATTGGATACACCTTGCAGAAGATGAAAATGGACTTTCATATAACAAATACTTTGTTGATCATCCTGAACAAGTGCTTGGCACAATGCGTGAGGTAAGCGGAAGATTTGGAAAGACACTCACTTGTGAACCGATAGCTTTTTTAGGGCAAGAGAACAATATGGCTTCGTTAAAGGAGCGTATCGAGATTGCAGGAGAAAGAATTTCAAAAGATGCCAAGTATGAAGAAGTAGAGCTACTTGATGATGAGATCACTTCTATCCCTGCAACTGATGATGTAAAGAACTTTTCTTATACCTTAATTGATGATGAAGTCTATTACAGAGAAAATTCACTCTTTATCAAAAAGGAAGTATCAGATAAAAACAAAGAAAAAATCAAGGATTATCTTGAGCTGAATGCTGTTTTAAAAGATGTAATTTACAAGCAGAAAGAAGATTTTAGCGAGGAAGAAATCAAGGCTTCACAGGAAAAACTAAATGAAGTATATGATAACTTTTCAAAGAAGCATGGCTTTGTAAATAACCTAAGTAATACCAGAGCCTTAAAAGAGGATAGCAACTTCCCGCTTGTTTCTTCCATTGAAATCCTTGATGAAGAAGAAAACTTTAAGGCAAAGGGAGATATTTTCTCCAAGCGAACAATCACAAAGGCGAAGGTTATCGACCATGTAGACACTTCCCTTGAAGCTCTTGTTTTATCGGTATCTGAAAAAGGCTATGTGGACTTTGACTATATGGGAAGTCTTACAGGAAAAGACAGAACGACCTTAATTGAGGAGCTTCGAGGGGAAATCTATCTAAATATCAGAGAAGAGCAAAACTTTTACAGACCGCTTTCCTTTAATTTAGAGGATGGCGATTTACCTTTTGCTTGTGCAAATGGCAGCAATTCCTATAAGTATGGCTATGTAACAAAAGATGAATATTTAAGTGGGAATATCAGGGACAAGATTGCCATTGTAGATAGCTACTTATCAAAGCTCAGACAAACGGAAAGAGAGCTGCCTCATCTTGGCTATGAAAAAAATGGAAAAGAAAAAGAGCTGATAAGCTATGAAATGAACCGTTTGGAATATCAAAAATCAGAGCTTACCAAAGTTCTTCCAAAGGAGCTTGAAGCAAGTGAAATCAATGTGCGTCTTGGTGCAACTTGGATACCGATTAAAGACATTGAGAAATTCATCTTTGAAACGCTTAAAACTCCGGGTTATGCAAGATGGGATATTAAGGTTAAGTTTTCAAGCCTTACAAGCGAATGGAATGTAGAAGGAAAAAGCAGGGACAGAGGAAATGACCTTGCTGAAATGACCTTTGGAACATCAAGGGTAAATGCCTATAAGCTGATTGAAGATGCCTTAAACCTAAAAGAAACAAAGGTATTTGACCAGATTGTAAATCCGGATGGCTCTAAAACTTCTGTCTTAAATAAAAAAGAAACCATGCTTGCAGGACAAAAGCAGGAGTTATTAAAAGAAGAATTTAAGAACTGGATATTTAACGATCAGGAAAGAAGAAGCCGTCTTGTAAAGCTGTATAATGAGCGTTTTAACTCTATCCGTAACAGAGAATATGACGGAAGCAATCTTTCCTTTGAGGGAATGAATACGGAGATTGACTTAAGACCTCATCAAAGAAATGCCATAGCAAGAAGTCTTTATGGAGGAAATACCTTGCTTGCCCATGTAGTAGGAAGTGGAAAGACCTTTGAAATGGTAGCTTCTGCAATGGAGAGTAAAAGGCTTGGAATGTGCAGTAAGTCCTTGTTTGTTGTACCAAATCACTTAACAGGACAAATCGGTCGTGAGTTTATGCAGCTATATCCGTCGGCTAACATTATGGTGGCAGATAAGAAAGATTTTGAGCCGAAAAACAGAAAGAGATTTATAGGCAAGATTGCTACAGGGGAATACGATGCGGTTGTTATCGGACATACGCAGTTTGAAAAAATTCCTATGAGTAAGGAATATCAGGAAAAGCATATTCAAGATCAGATTGATGAAATCGTAAACTATGTTGAGGAATACAAGCATGACAGAAATCAGAACTTTACTGTGAAACAGCTCGAAAAGACAAAGAAAAAACTGGAAACAAGGCTTGAGAAACTAAACGATGATTTTAAGAAAGATGATGTCATTACCTTTGAGGAATTAGGAGTGGATAAGCTCTTTGTTGACGAGGCACATGGCTTTAAGAACCTTTATCTCTATACCAAAATGAGAAATGTTGCAGGTATCGGACAGTCAGAAGCCTTTAAGTCCTCCGATATGTTTATGAAATGCCGCTACATGGATGAAATGACAGGCGGCAAAGGCGTGGTCTTTGCAACAGGAACACCTGTAAGTAATTCTATGACAGAGCTTTATACCATGCAGCGTTATCTTCAGTATGAAAGTCTAAAGAAAAACAACTTGGAGCATTTTGACTCTTGGGCTTCCACTTTTGGAGAAACGCAAAGCTCCTTTGAACTATCTCCTGAAGGTACAGGGTATAGGGTAAAAACGAGATTTTCAAAGTTCTATAACTTGCCTGAGCTTATGAGTATGTTTAAGGAAGTTGCAGACATTCAAACGGCGGATATGTTAAATCTTCCAACACCTGAAGCACACTATGAAGTTATTAAAACCTTGCCAAGTGAAGAACAAAAGGAAATCCTAAAGAGCCTTTCTAAAAGAGCAGATGATGTCAGAAATAGAGTTGTAGAGCCAGATGTTGATAATATGCTTAAGATTACCAATGACGGCAAGAAACTTGCCTTAGATCAGCGTTTAATCAATCCACTTCTTCCTGATAACCCTGATAGCAAGGTCAATGTATGCGTGAAAAATGTATTTGCTATTTGGGATAAGACAAAAGAAAATAGGTCAACACAGCTACTTTTCTCTGATATGTCCACTCCAAAAGGAGATGGAGAATTTAACATCTATGATGATATTAGAGAAAAACTTGTAGCTATGGGCATACCGAAAGAAGAAATTGCCTTTATCCACGAAGCTAATTCCGATAAGCAAAAGGACGAACTCTTTGCGAAAGTAAGAAAAGGAGAAATCCGTATCTTAATGGGTTCAACGCAGAAGATGGGAGCCGGAACGAATGTGCAAAATAAACTAATTGCTTTGCATGACCTCGATGTTCCTTGGCGTCCCGCTGACTTGGAACAAAGAGCAGGGAGAATTGTAAGACAAGGAAACGAAAATGAGAAAGTAAATATCTATCGTTATGTTACAGAGAATACCTTTGATGCGTACCTTTGGCAGACGATAGAGAATAAGCAGAAATTTATTTCTCAGATTATGACTTCAAAGACTCCTGTTCGTGTGGCGGAAGATGTGGACGAAAGCTCCCTTAACTATGCAGAGATTAAAGCCCTTGCCACTGGCGATCCTAAGATTAAAGAAAAGATGGATTTGGACAACGAGGTTACAAAACTTAAAATGCTTGAAGCAAACTATAAGTCCAATCGTTACAGATTAGAGGATAAAGTGTCGAAAAACTATCCTGAAGAAATCGCAAGAACGGAAAAGCTCATTGAAGCTGTAAAAAAAGATATATCCAATGTAGAGCCAAAAGCGGAAGGTGAGGAAAAGTTTACTTCTATTACTATTGCAGGAGAAAAGATTACCGATAAGAAATTAGCCGGAGAAAGACTGATTGAAGCTATAAAGACCGTAAAATTAAATGAAAGCAAGGTTATAGGTAAGTATAGAAATATGGATTTAGAGGTAAGCTATAACTTCTTTACCAATGAGCATAACTTTAGCCTAAACGGTGCTGCAAAGCATTCAGGAGAGCTTGGAACAAGTGCGGACGGTAACCTTACAAGACTGGATAACGCTCTTGAGAAAATGCCTGAGAAATTAAACAGGCTTGAAGAAAAACTTATCAGCACAAAGGAACAACTTGAAAATGCCAAAGAAGAACTCAAAAAGCCTTTTGAAAAAGCTGATGAGCTGAAAACTAAGGTATTAAGACTTGCAGAACTGAATAAGCTCCTTGATATGGGAGAAGTAGAAGAAAAGAGAAATGATAATCCACTTGTAGAAGATGTGAAAAGGGCAATCATTGATTTCTGTAACAGGGAGTATGAAGAAAATCATAGCTATG
>CAMQDG010000087.1 GCA_946999425.1 uncultured Peptoniphilus sp. | reverse complement strand
ATAGGACTTTAATTGTCCAATTATATCCTGCTAATTCTCCTTTTTCGATTACAGGCCTTGCCCAACCATCTACATCTACCTTGTAATCTTCTATTGTTCCTGGGTCTATAATTTTTTCTACATCATTTCTACCAGGTTCAATAATTTGATTAGTTACAATACCATACTTATTTACCTTAGTAGGTATTAGGTCTTTTGGCTCTTTAACCCCAAGCCCAGATACCTTGTTTGTTACTGTGAAAGTCCCATCATTATCAAGTGTAATATTAGTAGGGTTATAGTCTACAGGAACGTCCATAGGTATTTTGATATTATCTGTAACAGTCCCTTGAATTTGATACCTGATTTTATTTTCTTTTTTAATGTATGTCGGCTTAGCTATTTCTCTTCCTTGATAATAAAGTGATTTTAATTCACTTGGATCATTTACTGTTAGCTTTTTGTCTAAGTGAATATCAAAATATTGGTGGGGTTGAATAGCTCCTCCTGCATTTGATGTTTCAAAACGTGTTATGATATGGAATTTCTTACCTTCTAATTTTAAGCCTGATTGTTCTGACCCAACTGCTTGTCTTGAAAACTCTTCAGACATTTCAAATCCTTCATTTGAACCTTCTAATGGTCCTGCTGACCTAAAGGCAGATCTAAATAAGGCTGAGCTTACTGGTTTCTGATTTATTCCAGGAAGTTGAACCTTTGTAAGCCCTGCTTCAAGTTCTTCTATTGTAAGCTCATCTTCATGTCCAAATTCATTCCCAAAACCTTTAAGAGGATTAAGCAAATTTAAGCCAAAGGGATCTAAGCCTTCTTGTTCATCTCCAAGAATTGGATCAAAAAGGTTTGATTTTATATCCCCATTTTGCCCTTTCGTTAATTTTTCTATTAACTCTGGTGCTTTTTCCTTTGCTGTAAGTTCTTGAGAATTTTCTTCTATTTTATTTTCTTGATTTTGTGAAAAATTTTCCGATTCTTTGGAAGTTTCATTGTTGTTATTTAAAAGATCCTCTATTTCTTCTTTTTTATCTTCAGGAGATTGTCCTTCAATTAAAAGATTTTGGGGGTTTTCTTTTAATCCATTTGTTTTATTGTCTGAAACTTGGATATTGATATTTATATCATTTAGATAAGGTGCTGAAAGGGTCAGTGTACCTGAGCCCGGTTCCAGATAAGATTTTGATTTTATATTTTCTTTGACTTTTATAATTTTATCTTTGATAAGTTCTGTATAGCCTAAGTGGAAGGTTTGTCCGTTTGAGTTTGTAACTTCTACTAATAAATTGGAGAAATCCACTTTTTCGCCTTTTTGGTAGATAGTTTTGCCTGGATCTACCAATCTCCACGCTATGTAGTCCCTTTTTGCAGTTTCTCTATTTTCTCTATTTCTTCTTTGTTGTGGTTCTCTTTTTTCTTCTTTTGAATTTAATGTTTCTTTTTGACTTTCCCTATCTTCTCTGTTTTCTTTATTCTCTTCGTTTTCTTGATAAATTAGAAGATCTCTATTTCCTGGATTTTTAGGCGCACTTTGGTCTTCTTCATCTATTATAAGGTCTTTTGAAGCTATCCTTTTATTAATTTCATAATTTTTTGCACTTACGGGCAAGGGCACAAATACGTCAATAATAATTAACGCAGCTAATAAAAAGCTTAAAATCCGTTTAGATAAATCTCTCATTTTCCTATCTCCTAATTTATGTTATATTTTGTGTTTTATATTTTGTCTAAAGTATGCTAATTTAGTACTTTTTAATACTATAAGTATTTGTTTATACTTGTCTAAGTATAATGAATATTGTATTTAACTTGTATTTATTTTATTATATTTAATGAAAAATATCAATACTACTTTGGTGAATATTAGAATTTTTTTAGTAAATATTAAAATGTTTTAATGCTTTTAAACTTTAGTATTTTAGAGCTTTTCCGCTTTATTAAATGCTTTCACCCCCCCCCCGGCATTTTTCTCGCTTTAAAGTGAATTTTCCATCCTTTTTTCGCTTAATTTTTCCTTATAAAAATCTCATGTTTTTGCCAAAAAAATAAGCCCGAAAATAATTTTTCGAGCTTTTTTCTTAATTGAAATCATTTATTAAAATCTATAATTCTTATTGAATTTCTATTTTTTTAAATCCACTTCCTTGTATTTCCACAGTTTCACAAACTGTTACAAAGGCGTGGGGATCCAAGGCTTTTATAAAGTTTTTTATTTTTACCAGTTGTAGTGGTGTTGCTATACAGTAGATTAATTTTAATTTTTTGTGTTTATAGGCCCCTTCTGCATCTATTAGGGTTACTCCTCTTGCAATTTTATGTTGAATCATGTCTGTTATTTCTTCGTATTTTGAAGAAATTATTAAAATTTGCTTTTGTTTTCCAACGCCTAAATGAATTTTGTCTACAAGGCTATAAGCTATAATGTAGGCTACAAGTGTATATAAGGCTCTGTCTATGGAAAATATATAGGCTGATGCTCCTATTACTGCTCCATTTAAGGCGAGAAGACCTGTTCCTATATTTATGTTGTAGTATTTTTTTGCAATGGCTCCTATAATGTCAAAACCTCCCGTGGATGTGCCATACCTAAAGGTAATTCCATTTCCCACTCCCGATAGGATCCCACCAATTACACAAGCTAAGAAGGGATCTTTTGTGATAGCAAAATCGTGGGGAAAAATACTTGTAAGCACATATACATAAAAAGTTGTAAAAAGTGTAGAAAGAATTGTAAAAAATATAAATTCTTTACTTAGCATTATTAAACCTATTACTAAAAGGGGCAAGTTCAAAACAAGAACTAAAAGAGAAAGTCTTATTCCCGTTACTGATTCTATAAGCACACTTATACCATTTACTCCCCCGGAAATCATATGATTGGGTCTTAAAACCAATACAAATGATATTGTTACAAAAAGACAACCTATTAAAACCGCAAAAAATTTAGAAATAAAAGTTTGTTTGAAAATTTTTTGTTCCAGGGCTTTTAATCCCTTATCCATATATCCTCCCATGTTATTTATAAATTTTTCATTTCGTGAAAACTCACGTTTTATTATTTTACCAATATTTAAACATACGTCAAGAAAATATTTTTAATTTTTTATGGAAACCTGACCTCTAATACTGTGTGAATTGTGAGCTATTTCGATTCCATTTTTCTTAAATTCCTTCACTATCTCTTCCCTTAATTCCGATAGGGTGTCAAAATTTACATCTACATTTTTTGTCCAAACTGTAGCTCTTAAATTAAGCCCGTCAAGGGTGAGTTTATTTATATAAACTTTTACAAAATCGGACTTTTTACCCTTTCCCAAGGGACTTTTTGGATTTATAACATTGGGATGGCTTTGGACCAAATTTACAATTATATTCTTAGCTTTTTCTACATCACTTTCAAAGGTAATCATAACATCTAAAAAACCACCACTTTTTAATTCAATCATATTGGAATTTTCAACCGTTTCCCTGTTCATAACTGCATTTGGTATTATTAGCCTTGAATTGGTAAAGGTGCGAATTATTGTGTGTCTTAAAGTTATATCTTCTACATAACCTGTTATATCGCTATTTATTAAAGTTATCCTGTCGCCAACCTCAAAGGGCCTGAATAGAGAAATCATAAAGCCTGCTATTAAATCTTCCAAAGATTTTTGAAAGGCAAAGGCCAAGACTGCAATTATAAGAGAGGAACTCATTAGTATGCTTCCAGATAGTTCCTTAAAGCCCTTAAAATTTGAACCTATTTTAAAGACCATAAATATAAATATAAGAGCCTTTATAAGGGTATTTAAAAATTTGAAACCTATTCTGTTGTTCTTTTTTAATTTTCTAAATAAATAATCTACAATTTTTGTAAGCAAAAACCCTATTATTAAAGTTAAAATTATTGAAAGCCACATGAAAATAAGTTTGTTTTCTTTCATTTCATTGATAATATTTTCCATTTTGATAATTTCCTTTTTATTATAGGTTTAGTTTATAACAATTTAAATTTTTTTACAATTGCAAGAGTTAATTGCAAGGAATCTATGAACCAATTTTGAATCCCTAACCCGATTTTTGAAAAAATCGTGGTAGGTCTCATGCAACTATTTGCCCAAATCTTTGATTTGGTTGCAAATATCTGCTATTGGTCCGATCGCCGTCAGGCGAATAATTTAAAACAAAATAAAAAAATGAAAAAAGGTAAATATATATTCAACCTCAATTGAAACAATAGGAATGAAAAGCGTAAGCTTTTCCACCTTTAA
>CAMQDG010000086.1 GCA_946999425.1 uncultured Peptoniphilus sp. | reverse complement strand
CCCCTCGAAACGCTTTTTAAAGGTGGAAAAGCTTACGCTTTTCATTCCTATTGTTCCTGTGGAAATTGAATCTGTATTTATTCTTTTTCGTTTTTTTGTTTTGTTTTAATAAATTCGCCTTACGGCGATCGGACCAATAAATTGGTCCCTACATTCGATTGCGGAGGTTTAATCTGTATTTATTCTTTTTTATTTTTTTATTTTATTTCCAATTATTAATTTGCGGGGGTTTACTTTTGCGAACCATATTTACAATAAATTTGTGCGTGCATTTTGTGGGCTGTAGGGACCAATTTATTGGTCCGCATGTATATTGTGGGAGAAAAAAATAAATATTTTTTATAAAATTTTTTATGCTCTATGTGAAGCATTTTCTTTTATGTTTTTTGCAAATAAATAAGAGACCTTTAAGGTCTCTTTAATTTTTATTTTTTATGCTGCTGATTTTTCTATGTTGTAAAAGATGTCTCTGTATATTTGCATGATTTTGTTTAAGATTCCTTTTTCTCTTACTTCTTCTTTTACTACTAAATTATTTTCCCCTATTTCTGTTCCATCTACTGAATAAATTATTGTTCCAACTTTTGTTCCTTCTTTTAAGGGGGCTTTCATGGTGTCAAGTTGGATTTTTTCTTGGACTTTTTCTTCTTTATCTAAGAGTAGGCTTATGGGTTTTTCTATATATACGTCATATTCTTTTTTTATGGCGTTTTCTATTTGAATTTTTCCTTTTGAGTTTTCTTCTGCTCCTAATATTTTCCAGGAATATTTTTTAAAGCCACTTTCCATTATTCTTTTTGCCAGGACAAATCTTTTAAAGTCGTTTGTTGATCCTGTTACAATTCCTATAAGTCTTGTGTCTTCGCTTTCTTTTTCTTTTCCCTTGTTAAGACCTGTTGCTATTAATACTCTGCCGGCGGCATTGGTATTTCCTGTTTTTAATCCGTCTATTTGTGGTAGTATTCCGAGAAGGGGATTGGTGCTATGTTCTTTGTAATTTCTTTGAGGATCTTCCAAGATTTTTATTTTCGAGTAGTCTAAGATTTCTGGATAGTCATGAATTAAACTTCTTGCAAGGATAAACATTTCTCTTGTTGTCATCTTGTTATAGTCTTCTATGGTGTAGTCTGTTAGTCCTGTTGGATTTACCATGTGGGCGTTTGTAAGTCCCAATTTTTTACATTTGTCATTCATAAGTCCTACAAAGTTTTCAACGGAGCCTGCCACTTTTTTGCTTAGGGCTGTTATTGCATCATTTCCCGATACTACCATGGTTGCTTGTAAGAGTTCTCTTACGGTTTTTTGGTCATTTTCTTTTAATTTGTAGGTTGAGCCTATGAGGACTGAGCTTTCGTGGTCTATGGTTACTAAATCGTCTAAGCTTAGGCTTCCTTCTTTTATTTTGTCTAAAATTACATATACGCTTACAAGTTTCGATGTGGATGCCATTGGTCTTATTTCGTCTATGTTGTTATATTCCAAGATTTTGCTACTTTTGTAATCACCGAGTAAAAAGGATTTTCCCAGGTCTGATGATGGAAGTTTTTCCAATTCCATTATTTTGTTATATTCTTCAAGGGTTGCGTTTAAGGGCCCTTCTTTTGTTGGTACAAGTATGGGTTGATCTCTTACTGGTCCTTGATTTTCTTCTGTGACTGTTTGATTTTTTTCTTTTTCCTTAGTCTGAGCTCCTTCTACAAGGCTTAGGTTTGTAAAAAGTAAAAGTCCTGCAAGGAAAAAAATAAGGGAAGTTTTCTTCATTATTTCTCCAATTTTTCTTCTACGGATTTGATTTTTTCGTGAAAATCTCTTTCTTTATCTCTTCTATCGTCAATTTTTATTACGGAATAAACTCTGTTTGCTCCCTTTTTAAATACTGATTCCTGCATTATTTCTATTGCTTTATATAGTGTAGAAAGTTCTTCTGCTGCTATTACTGTTCCCATGGGGTTTAATTCATATTGTATTCCTTCCATGTCTTTAATGCTGTCAATGGCTCCTGCTACATATTTAGAACAACTTGTTCCTTGTCCTATGGGTACAAGGGTAAGTTCACAAACTTTCATATTTCCTCCTTAATTTTTTAAATAATATAAAATTCTTTTTCTATTGTATAACTGATTTTTTTAAGACTCAAGTTAAGTAATTCTTAAATTTAAAGCTTTTACTTTTTAAAACTTATATCCAAGTCATTTAGCTTATATTTTTCAATGATTCTTATAACTTTTTCTACATATTTAGGGTCTGTTGCATAACCTGCTTTCTTTATTTCTCCTATGGCTTCTTTATAATCTTGAGCTTGAAGGACTTTTTTATATCTTTTTTTACTTCCTATTAAATTTCCATAATCGTAAAAAGAATCTTTTTTTGATTTGTATTTTCTGAAATTTTCCTTTTGTTTTATGGATTTTCCATCTATATATTCTTCTGTTTCCAGGGCTACTATATCTCTTTTCCCTTTTATGCCAAAATAATTATTATATTCAGAGGAAAGCTTACTTCTTCCATAATTACTTTCAAGGGCGGATTGAGCAAGGGTTACTGATGGGAAGAGTCCATATTGATTGGAAACTTCTATTGCTAAATCTTTTGTATTTTCTATATATTCTTTTTTTATATCTATCTGATTTTTCTGAGCATCTTGTATTATTAAAAGAAATAAAAATATGGGAATTAACAAAAAACTCAAACAACCGATTTTTTTCTTCTTTTTTTTAGCCATAGGTCCTCCACCCTTTATTTTATCAAAAATAGGTCATAAAATATATATAAGCTTTATAGTATAATGAATTTGAGGTGATTTTTTGAAGCCTGTTGATTTATCTTTTACTGGTTTTAAATTTGATAATTGTAAAAATAAAAAGAAATATTCAATTTCTCATAGAAAATATCCTTTAATTCTTTCTCGGGATATGCTTATGGCAATAGAATATCTTCTCTGGTATGTTCCAAATATAAATTCCATTCAATCTTCAAAAAATGATATGGTTGAGTCCATAGATTTTGATGATTTTTCCTTTGATATTGTAATGGAAAATATGAATTTTAAAAAAGAAGATGTGGTTTTTTTAGATTACATAAATCCTTTGATTGTAAATTTTTATAAGGATGAGATTTGCACTGATTGTCAAAAAATAATTTTAACTCGCTATGAAAAGGAGTCCAAGACCAAGAGTCTTTTAAGGCACATTAGAAATGCCATTGCTCACGGATATTTTAATGTTGTAGATGGAATTTTAATTGGTTTTGATTTTAAAAATGAAAATTATAAAGTTGATGACTGTACTGGAATTTTTAAAATAAGACCTGAAAATTTACTTAAGGCTTTAAAAGTTTTAGATCTTGAGGTTACAGAAGAAAAACTCGCCTCTATTGCTCTTAAAAAAACTGGCTACGAAGTTGAGGGCTTTGAAGATAAAAATGTAAAATTGGGCTTTGATTTTTGGGCTAAAAAAGGCAAGAAAAGATATGCTGTTGAAGTTAAAAAATATCCGGAACATAAAACTTTGCCTCAAGATGCCATAGATAAATTAATAAAAGAATTTACAGGAACCTATGCAAAAAATGCAAAGCCTGTTTTATTTATAAACACATCTCTTATGACGGATGAGGAAAAGAAAAAGTTAAGTAAAGAAAAAGTGATTTTACTCGATGTAAAAAATATTAAAAAAATGCTTAGGGGAATAGATATTTTAAAAGAAATTGAAAAACATGAATGATATATATTTTATGAAACTTACTTTAAGGCTGGCGAAAAAAGCTTATAGCCTTGGTGAAGTCCCTGTTGGGGCAATAGTTACTCTTGATAATAAAATCCTTGGTTACGGTTACAATTTAAAAGAAACCTTAAAGGATGCCACAGAGCATGCGGAGATTCGAGCTTTAAAAATGGCGGCAAAAAATTTAAAAACTTATCATCTGGAGGGTGTACGCATGTACGTCAATTTAGAGCCCTGTTCTATGTGTGCCGGTGCTATGGTCCTATTTCGTATTAAAACTCTTGTAATAGGCTGTGACAGCCTCAGAATGGGTGCTGCTGGGTCTAATCTTAATATCTTAAATAGAGAGGGCTTAAATCATAAGGTCGAAGTTGTAAGAGGGGTTTTAAAGGATGAATCCAATAAATTAATTTCAAATTTTTTTGAGGAAATGAGATTTTATAAGGGAAGGAATGGAAAGTAATTTTTCGTGAGAATTTTTATTCCATCCCTTTTTATTTAATTGGATTTGCCATCGGACCAGTTTCAGATATTTGCTGTCAGTCCGTTTATGTCGCATGGGAGAAAAAATAAATATTTGAATTAAAATTTATTTTAAATTTTTGATGCTCTACGTGAAGCATTTTGTTTTAAATTTTTCAACAAATCTTTTTTCTATATTTTTTCTTTCTCATTTTTTATTTTACATATGTAACGCGAGGGGGACTAATGGACTTGCGATTGTCCCTATCGTCCCCCTCGCGGCT
>CAMQDG010000085.1 GCA_946999425.1 uncultured Peptoniphilus sp. | reverse complement strand
ATAACCCCCTGTTTAGAAATTTACACACCGAAAAAACCACAATTAAAGCAATGACAATTCCACCTACAACATCTGTCGGATAATGAACTCCAAGATAAATCCTGGAAATACTTATTAAAATTGCAAACAAAATTAAGGGTAAAAAAGTAAATTCATAAAATTTACTTACAACTAAAAATATTATCCAAGCTGCATTTGTGTGCCCCGAAGGAAAAGAATAATCATAAAGTTCTATTCCAAAGGACTCTACATAATCGTCAAACCAAGAAGGTCTCGGCCTTTGAGCAATCTTTTTAAAAATTTGGACAAAAAGTTGCGAAATTACCATACAAATCGCATTTGCTTTGCCTACATTTGAATTTTTTATGAAAAATAGGCCTCCACAAATTATAACAATTGATATTGGGTCTGCAAGATGCGTAAATAGCGGAAAAAATTTATCCATATATTTGTTTTTTATTTTGCGGTTAATTATTGATATGAAAAAATCATCAAAATTTTTTAAAATATTTTTCATTGTCTTTATTATAATACACAGTCTATTTTTATTAAAGTGTTTTATATTCAGCCTTTTGTTATAATAAAAATGATTATGGAACTATCAAAAGAACAAAATCTTGCCGTTAAATTTTTAAAGGGTCCTGCTTTTGTTTTAGCAGTGCCCGGTGCAGGAAAAACAAGTATTTTAATTTTAAGAACTCACAATTTAATAAATATGGGAATAGATCCTAAAAAAATTTTAACTATAACTTTC
The DNA here is from genome assembly GCA_946999425.1 of uncultured Peptoniphilus sp. Classification (GTDB taxonomy): domain Bacteria; phylum Bacillota; class Clostridia; order Tissierellales; family Peptoniphilaceae; genus Peptoniphilus_B. The sequence continues at coordinate 3,715 of CAMQDG010000085.1, read as the reverse complement.
TCTAAAAAATCTCAAATTGATATGGAGAAAAAATATATGGAACTTTTTAATGACAAAAGAGCAAAGTTTTCAACAATACACAGCTTTTGTTTCAGAATTTTAAGATATAATTCTACATTAAATTCTAAACCTTTAAAAATTCTTGAGGGTCAAAAAATTTCAAAATCTGCTATTTTAAAAAATATATATTATGAATTTAATAAGACTGGTATAAATGATGAAAATTTGGAAAAACTATTATCCAATATTTCCTATATTAAAAATTTGCTTTTAAATCCCAATGATTTTGTCAAGGAAAATAAAAATACATGTAAAAATTTTTTAAATATTTATTTTGCTTATGAAAAATATAAATCAGATAAGGGACTTATTGATTTCGACGATATGCTTACAAGGACCTATGAACTTTTACTTAAGGACAAAAAAATTTTAAAAAAGGTCCAGGATTCTTTTTCTTACATTCAAATTGATGAGGGTCAGGACACTTCCCTTGTTCAATATAAAATCATAGAACTTGTGGCAAAACCCCATAATAATATTTTTTTAGTTGCTGATGATGACCAATCTATATACGGTTTTAGGGGTGCAAAAATTTCAGAGCTTTTTAAATTTAAGGATAAAAATAATCCTCAAATTTTTATGCTTGAGGAAAATTACAGGTCCACAAAAAATATTATAAATGCAAGTTCTTCTTTTATTGCAAAAAATAAAAAAAGGTTTGATAAAAAAATTATTGCTACAAGAGATTATCAAAAGCCCGTCCATCTTATAAAAGTTAAAAATCGTCATGAGCAATTTAAATTAATTGCAAGTTTTTTAAAGGGCAAATCCAATGCCATTTTATATAGAAATAATATAAGTGCTATAAGTCTTATAGAGTTTTTAGAAAAAAATAAAATCCCTTTTAATATTAAAGAGGGAAAAAACAATTTTTTTAACTCTACAATTCTTTTTGATCTTTTAAATATTTTAAGTTTTAGTAAAAATATGGGAGATTTAAGTTTACTTAAAAGTTTTTATTATAAAATTAAAGGCTATATTTCAAAAAATATGATAAATTTTTTGTCCTATACAAAAGCCCCTAATCTTTTTGAAGAGCTTTTAAACTATTCTAATCTTCCAAATTATTATAAAGATAATTTTCATGAGCTTATAATTGATTTTAAAGTTTTAAAAAACAAAAAAATTTATGATGCTTTAATTTTTATATTAAATGACTTAAAATATTTAGAATTTTTAAAAAAAAGTTCGGAAAATTTCGGCATGGCTTATAGGGATGCTCTTGAATATCTTGATACGATTTTATATTGTGCAAAAGATTTGGATTCTTTAGAGGAATTTTTAGGTCGCTTAAGGCATCTTCAATATTTAATTAAAAGACCTCAGACTTCTGAAGATTCAGTTTTTCTTTCTACCATTCATGGAGCAAAAGGCCTCGAGTTTAAAAATGTATTTTTAATTGATTTAACTCAAGGAAATATTCCATCCTCTGCTTCTCTTGAAGCCTTAGAAAATATATCTTCTGAGGCATATGAAGAAGAAAGACGACTTTTTTATGTAGGCCTTACAAGGGCAAAAGATGACTTATATCTTTTTTATCCAAAATATTATCTGGATAAGGAAATGGAAATTAGTGAATTTTTTTTAGAAATGGAAAATTTATGATTTTGTAAAAGTTTTTTCAGTGTTATAATAAAATACATTAGGGAAACCTAAAATATATATAAACCGGGAGCTTGATAACAGGCTGAGAGGGAACTGAGAGTTTCGACCGTACCTGATTTGGATAATGCCAACGTAGGAAAATAGTAGAAATAACATAAAACTTTCAGCTGCATTGTTAATCTTGTTTTCTCGGTAAGGAGATATTATGAAATTTAAAACAAGAAAGTTAACATTGGCAGCTGTTTTTATTGCAATAGGAGTAGTTTTCTCCTTTGTAAACATTCCTTTGGGCCCTGCTAAGTGCTACCCAATTCAGCATATGATTAATTTATTAGGTGCTGTTTTACTTGGACCTCTTTATTCAGTCTTGGTAGCATTTTGTATTTCTCTTATTAGAAATCTATCCGGCACAGGTTCTCTATTAGCTTTTCCTGGATCCATGATAGGAGCTTTTTTGGCAGGAATTTTATACTATAAGACCAAAAAATTATTCCTTGCTTTTTTTGGCGAAGTTTTTGGAACCGGAGTTTTAGGAGCACTCGTTGCCTACCCTGTTGCAAAATTTTTATTAGGCTCACAAGCTGCCGCTTTTGCTTTTATAATTCCTTTTGGAGTAAGCACTCTTGGTGGTTCAATTGTGGCACTTTTAATAATTCTTGCTCTTAAAAAGACAAATGTTAATGAATATTTAAATTCAGAAAGGACTTATGAAAAAAATGGATTTTAAAAAGGTTAAGACCGTCCTCACCATAGCCGGATCAGATTCCAGCGGAGGTGCAGGAATACAAGCAGACTTAAAAACAATGACTGCTTATAAACTTTTTGGTATGTCAGCCATAACTGCCATAACTGCTCAAAATACCGTTGGAGTACAATCATCTCTTACTATTGAACCAGATATGCTAAAAGCTCAATTAACTTCAATCTGCCAAGACATCTTACCCGATGCAGTTAAAATTGGGATGGTTGCAAACACTGAGCAAGTTAAGGTAATAGTGGAAATTATAGATAAATATTTAAAGGAAAAGCCTATAGTCTTAGACCCGGTTATCACTTCCACCAGTGGATTTACCCTTGTTCCCGAAGAAACTATTGAATTTATGAAAAAAAATCTTTTTGGAAGAAGTATTGTAATTACACCTAACTTAATCGAAGCTGGATATTTATACAAGGAAAAAATTGATAACTTAGAAAAAATGAAAGAAGCTGCAAAAGCTTTAGGAGAAGAATATAAATGTGGAGTTTTAGTTAAGGGAGGCCACCTATTAAATTCAAAAGATGATGTTCTTTACTACAATTCAAATTTATATGTAATGTCAGGAGAAAATGTAAACAATCCTAACACTCACGGAACTGGTTGTACTCTTTCCAGTGCTATTGCATGTGAACTTGCATTAGGAAAAAATTTACCGGATGCTATAAAAGGTGGTAAAAATTATTTAACTGGAGCAATTAAATATGGTCTAAACCTGGGAGCAGGACGAGGCCCTGTTTATCATATGTATAACTTAAAGGAAATCGAAAATGCAAATTAAAACATCTTTAATAAATCTTAGAAAAAAATCACCCCTTGTTCATGCGATTACAAATAGTGTCACAAGTTCCAGGGTTGCTGATATTATTCTTGCTGCAGGTGCAAGACCTATGATGAGCGATTTTTCCCTTGAAGCCCAAGAAATAACAAAAAATTCTCAAGCTCTTTTAATAAATTTAGGCATGCTTAATGAGGACAAAATGGAGGCTATAAAGATTTCTTTAAAAACCGCCAATGAAAATAATATACCTGTAGTTTTTGATCCCGTTGGAGTTGCAAGCAGCAAGGTAAGAAGAGATTTTGCAAATGACCTTATTGAAAATTATAAATTTAGTGTCATTAGGGGGAATTACAACGAGATAAATTATCTTGTAAATAAAGTACCCTTTACGGGAGTTGACTCTCAAAATGAAGATGAAAATTTAAAAGAAGAAACCTTTAAGGACTTGGCAATTAAAATAAAAAAAAAAACAGATGCAGTCATTATTATAAGTGGTAAATATGAAATTATAGCTG
>CAMQDG010000084.1 GCA_946999425.1 uncultured Peptoniphilus sp. | reverse complement strand
CAAAAGAGTTTTCACAAGTTTATCCTTATGAAGAAGTTTTTAATTATGCAAAGACTTTAAAAGATAAAAATATTTTATTAAATAAGGAAAGCATAAATAAAAAATTATATGATTCTTTACAGGGAAACAAAGTTATAAACAAGACTAACCCTACGGAAATGTTAAAGGCAGTAAAAAACGAAATTGAAACTAAAAATGAAAAGGAAATTTATATAAAAGACTGTCTGGCTCTTACAAAATTTATTAAATGGATAAAAGAAAATCCAGTAAATGAATATGAGGCAGGAGAGAAACTTTTAAAATTTAGACAGGAACAAGAAGGATTTTTATATCCAAGTTTTGCCACTATAGGAGCCTATGGAAAAAATGCAGCTATGATGCATTATAGTGCCAGCAAAGAAAATAATACAAAACTTGAGAAAAAAGGATTTTTCCTTGTGGATTCAGGGGGACAATATTACGGCGGTACAACAGATACTACAAGAACTATTGCCATGGGACCCTTAAGCCAAGAAGAAATAAGGGATTATACTTATGTTTTAAAGGCTCATTTAATGCTTCAAAGAACAATTTTCTTAAAGGGAACTGACGGTATAAGTTTAGACGGCATAACCAGATATAATATTTGGCAACACCATATGGATTATAAGTGTGGCACAGGTCATGGCGTGGGATATTTTTTAAATGTTCATGAAGGCCCCCATGGCATAAGTCCATCAAGAAAAACAGAGCCTATGGTTGCAGGTATGTATGTTTCTGACGAGCCTGGAATTTATAAAGAAAATAAGCATGGAATAAGAATTGAAAACATTCTTCTTGTAGTGGATGATGGAAAATATGATGACGGTCAATTTTTAAAGTTTGAAAGTCTTTGTTATTTACCCTATGAACTTGATGCAGTTGACAAAAATCTTTTAACTGAAGAAGAAATAGATCAACTTAATGAATATCATAAAAAAACTTATGAAAAACTTTCTCCTTACTTAGAGGGAGAAGAACTTGAATTTTTAAAGAAAGCAACTCGTGAAATTTAAAATGGATTTAAAAGAAAAGTTAAAGATGCTCCCGGATGATCCGGGAGTTTATCTTATGAAGGATTCTTTTGACAATATAATATATGTGGGCAAGGCGAAAAATTTAAAAAAAAGGGTTCGTCAATATTTCGGCTCCTATGGGAAATCTACAAGAAAAGTAGAATCTATGGTAAGTCACATAAAAGATTTTGAATATATAATTGTGGAAAATGAAGTGGAGTCTTTAATTTTAGAATCGAATCTTATAAAAGCCCACAACCCTAAATATAATATTCTTCTTAGAGATGACAAACAATATCCTTATATAAAAATCGGAGTTTACGATAGGTTCCCTAAAGTTGAAAAAGTTAGAAAAGTTTTAAAAGACGGGGGAAAATATTTTGGACCCTATCCCAATGCCATGGCAGTTAATGAAGCCATAGAAATTTTTAAAGACCTTTATAAAATAAGGGATTGTAACTTAAATTTAAACAAGGATCCTTTAAACTTTAGGCCATGTTTAAATTTCTTCATAGACAAGTGTAAGGGACCCTGTAAGGGCGACATGGATGAAGAACAATATAAAGGGTCAATTGATGAAATAAGTGCCTTCTTAGAGGGACACAGCAAAAATATCTTAGAAAAAATAGAAGAAAAAATGTTAAGGGCTTCAAAAAAGTTGGATTTTGAAAAAGCAGCCCTTTATAGAGATCAAATTAATAATTTACAAGCCCTCCTTGAAAAACAAATTATAGATAGGGCAGCTATTGATGAGAATAGGGATGTAATAGCTTTTGCCAGAGGCACAGACCAAATTATAGTTCAGATATTTTTTATAAGAAAGGGAAAAATAATAGGCAGAGAACATTACTTAATGAGGGACTATTATGTTTCATCAGACGATGAAATCCTCTCAACTTTTTTGAAGCAATTTTATATAGGGGCAACCTATATTCCCTCAGAAATAGTTGTGCCTTTTGAAACTGAAGAAAATTCTACTATAGAAAAATTTCTTTCAGATAAAATTGGAAGAAGAGTGAAACTTTTTGTACCTCAAAAGGGTGAAAAGCTTAAACTTTTACAAATGGTTCAAAAAAATGCCTTAGATATGCTTAGCAAGTACTCTGAAAGCTATAAAAATAAAATGAATGTAAACTTAATAGCTCTTGAAGAATTAAGGGATTTACTGGGTTTAAAAGAAAGTCCGAGAAGAATAGAAGCCTACGATATTTCCAACATAAGTGGAGCTGAATCAGTGGGTTCTATGGTAGTTTTTGAAGATGGAGAAAAGAAAAAAAGCGACTACAGAAAATTTAGAATAAGAGATGTGGAAGGCATAAACGACTACGGATCTTTAAAAGAAGTTTTAACAAGAAGATTTAAAAGGGCAAAGGAAAATAAAAAAGATTCCTTTACAATTTTACCAGACCTTATACTTATGGATGGAGGCAAGGGGCAGGTAAACATAGCCTTGGGAGTTTTAAAAGATTTGGGAGTTGATATTCCTGTTGCAGGTCTTGTAAAAGATGATTTTCACACCACAAGGGGGATAATTTATGAAAATAAGGAATATAATGTGGAGCTTGATTCGAGAATTTATAAGTTAGCCTATAAAGTTCAGGAAGAAGCCCACAGATTTGCCATAAATTATCACAGAAGTCTTAGAAGTAAAGATATGTTTAAATCAGAACTTGACGGAATAAAGGGAATAGGACCAAAAAGAAAAAAAGAATTGATGAAAAAATTTAAATCAATTGATAAAATAAAAGCGGCAAGTCTTGAAGAACTTTTGCAAGTAGAGGCAATGGACAAAAAATCAGCAGAAAATTTATATAGACACTGGAGGAAATAATGGGATATTTTACTTTGTCAAAATTAGTTAAGGAAATGGGTCTTGAAATAATATATGAAGCAAAAAATTTTTATGACATTCACATGGAAGAAAGAGAACTTAACAGGCCAGGACTGCAATTAAGTGGCTTTTATGAAAAATTTCAAGCGGAAAGAATACAAATAATAGGTAACCAAGAATGGTACTATTTAGAAGGATTTTCAGATTCCTTAAGATATCAAAGGACTGAAGAACTTTTTAAACATGGAATTCACGCCCTTTTATTTACAAGTGGAAATCCCATATTTAAAGAGGTTTTGGATCTTGCAAAAAAATATGACATAACAATTTTAAGCACCCAAGAAAAAACTTCAAAAATAATAAATAAAATAACCAACTTTATAGACATGGAACTTGCACCAACAACAAGAATTCATGGAGTTTTATTAGACGTCTATGGAGTAGGTGTATTGATAAAGGGAAAAAGCGGAGTAGGAAAAAGTGAAACAGCTCTTGATTTAATATCCAAAGGGGCAAAACTTATTTCTGACGACTCAGTAATAATAAAAGCTATGGACGGAGTTTTAATAGGCAGAAGTCCTGAAATAACAAAACACTTTATGGAAATAAGGGGAATAGGCATAATAGATGTTCAAAAATTATTTGGTGTTGGTTCCATAATGGAAAAAATCCAAATAGAAATGGTTATTAATTTGGAATCTTGGGATGACAAAAAGGAATATGCAAGACTGGGTCTTGAAGACATGCACGAAAATATTTTAGGAATAAATTGTGTAAAGTATGAAATTCCCGTAAAACCTGGACGTCATACAGCTCTTATAGTAGAAGTTGCAACAAAAACCTACAAGCAAAAACAATTTGGTTATAATCCGGCAAAAGTTTTAAACGAAAGAATATTACAAAGTAAGCAGAAAAAAACAAATGAAAAATAAAAAAAATTCCAATTTTCATAAATATTGAAGATTGGAATTTTTTATTATTAAAAATGAAAATCTATATAGAAACCTTAAAAAACTTATTTTTTAAATAAAATGTTATAATTTTACTTAGGAGGAAATATGCTTAAAGATATTTTAAATTTAAAGGGCGGAGAATTTATTTCTCTTATAGGTCATATAGATGATAATAAGGTTCTTGCCCTTGCAAGAGGGCTTGAAGATAAAATTGAAAATTTTAAAGCTTATGAACCGGTCATTCTTACATCGGCATTTGGAATGAAAGCTCCAAGAGGTCTTGATCTTGGAGAAATAATTTTGCCAAGCAAGTTATTTTTAAAATCTTCCCAATATAAAAGACTTGTAATTTTAGGAGGAGGAAGCCAGGAAAGATTTTTATTTCCCCTTGATGATTTTTCAGGGATTTTTGATTATAAATTTTTTATTATTAAGGCAACTAAGGATTTTTCTCAAGAAAATAATTTAAGAAAGGGCATGGAAAACAAAATCAGCGATCAAAGTGACCTTACAATTTGTATCTTAGAAGAAAAAGAAGTTTTGGAATTTATAAAAGAGAAAAAAAATATGAATCTTTTCTTTAAGGATAGTGTGGGAAGAAAAGTTCTTTTAATAGATGGAGATAAAAAGGAAAATATTATAAAAGATTTAGAAAAA
>CAMQDG010000083.1 GCA_946999425.1 uncultured Peptoniphilus sp. | reverse complement strand
TCCATTAGTCCCCCTCGCGTTATGTATGTAATATAAAAAATGAAAAAGAAAAAATAAAGAAAAAAGATTTATTGAAAAAAACATAAAACAAAATAAAAATAAAAATTTAAAATAAATTTTAAATCAAATATTTATTTTTTTCTCTCGCATTATACACGCGGACCAATAAATTGGTCCCTACAGGATTTTAAAGATTATGTTAAGAAAGAGATTTGTTTAAAATGAAAGGATTTCTTAAACAATTTAAATTTAATGTTAATTAAAATATTTATTTTTTTCTCTCACACCATACACGCGGACCGGTAAACCGGTCCCTACAGGATTTTTAAAGGTTGTGGCAATAAGAAGTTTGTTTAAAATGAAAGGATTTCTTAAATAATTTAAAAAATCCATTGATTTTATTTTCATATTTTCAATGGATTTTTTGCTTTTTACTTATTTATTTCTTTTTCAAATTGATCTTTTAAGGATGTTTTTAATTTTACTCCCAATTCTTCAAATACTATGTCAAGCTTTTGGAAGAGCTCTATGAAATTTTCCTTGTTTATGTTGTTGCCCATATGGCCTATTCTGAAAACTTTATCTTCTATGTCTTGAATGCTTCCTGAAATAATCATTCCATGTTCTCTCATTTTTTTTGTTATTTCTCTTGCGTCTATCCCTTCTGGTGATAAGACTGCTGTTACTGTGTTGGAGTGGGAGTCTAAGGGATAAAGTTTAAGCCCTGCTTTTTCTATGGTATTTCTTGTTGATTCTGCATATTTTTTATGAAGGTTTATGGAGTCTTTTTCAAATAAGATGTCCAGAGCCATATTTAGGGCGTAGACTAAGTTTTCGTTCATTGTATAGGGAAAATCAAAGGAGTCATAGGTGTAGTTGTAATAATTTTCAAAGTTTAAATAATAACTTGAAACTTTTGTTTTTCTTTTGGCTATTTTTTCTTTTGCCCTTTGTGAAATTGTTATTGTTGTAAGTCCTACTGGGGCTGAAAGACATTTTTGGCTTCCTCCTATTAAAATGTCAACTTTGTCTTCATCAAAGTTTATTTCTTCTCCACCTATTGCTGAAACTGAATCTACTATGGTTAAAATTCCTCTTTTATTTAAGGCTCCTGCTATTTCTTTTATGCTGTTTGTAATTCCCGATGGAGTTTCGCAATGAACGAAGGTGGCAATGGAAAAGTCTGAGTCTTTGTCTAAAAATTCATTTAATTTTTTAAGGTCTATTCCTCTTCTATAATCAAATTTAAGCTCTACTGCCTTGCCGCCGTATCTTTCTACATAATCGCTAAAGCCTTTTCCAAAATACCCGTTGTGAAGGACTAAAACTCTTTCTCCTCTTTCCATTAGGGAGCAAACTGCTCCTTCAAGACCCATAATGGCTTCTCCTAACATTAAAAATGAGGTTGCTTCTGTTTTTAAAAGTTTCGAAATCTTTTTTTCCACGTTTCTGTGAAATTTTGTATATTCAGGATCCAGGTCTGGGTTGGTTAAAAACTGACCCATTGCATCCATTACTCTTTTATCTATACTTGTGGGACCTGCGCATAATAATTTCATTTTTTTCTCCTATCTATTGTGTAAATTCATCAAAAAGCTTATCAAACCTATCACTGCTTGAGCCCATTATTTTATACCAAATGCCATCTATGGAAACAAAGGTGTTTTTTCTTAAAATTTCAATTTTCCCTCCGTTTTCTTTATATAGGTTTAGGACTCTTATTTCAGAACTTTCTGAAGCGTCTTTGGTGGATTTTTTGCCTTTCATTTTTTTTATTGCCGATGCCATAATTTTTATGGATTGTTTGTCATTTACTGTTCTCATGGTTTCGTCTTTATATTTTACAAATTCAAGGTATTCTATATCCCTTGGATTTATTTTTATTATCCTATTTTGCATGGCAAAAAAACTGCTGCTTATATAAATCAAAAAGGCTATTAGCAAAACAATTTTTATTTTTCTTCTATTTTGCCTTTTTCTTTTTCTGTCATTTATTCTTTGGTTCAAATTTTAAGCACTCCCGTCATAAATACAAATCCCCTGCCCATTACTCTTGTCATGTCAAATTCGTCCAAGTATTGAGCATAAACTTTTGAAGTTCTGTCCATATGGCTTCCTTGGGTGCAAGTTATTTTTCCTGTTTTTGAAAGGTTAAGGCTTCTTAAATAGTGTAAGACTGTTGCGGCACTTGTTCCGGAGCCTGGTTCTTCAAAAATATCTATGCCTGGGCTAAAAGTCCTTTGGCTTATGTTTCTAAAGTCATCGCTTGTAAAGGCAAGAATACTTATTGCTTCTTCCCTTTCTACTAATTTTTTAGCCTCTTGATAGTCAAGTTTTATATTTTGTAGGCTTTCTTCGTCTTTTATGGGAACTACTAGGTCGCAGATTCCCGAGGATATTTTTTTTATGGGAAATTCTTCATCATTAAGGCCTATTTTATCTTTACTTATGCCTAAGATTTTCTCTATTTCTTCTTTTGTTACTTGTGTTTGCTTTTCTTTTAAGGCCAATCTCATTTTTACATTTGTGACCTTTCCGTCCATATAATCTATACAAACAGGAATTTTACCGCACTTTGTATGTTGTATTATTTTTATTTCCCCTTCATCTATGGGTATTATATATTCCTCTTCTGCTAAGGCGTAAAAGGTCGCTATTGTTGCATGGCCACAAAGATCAATTTCTCCTTCTTTTGTGAAAAATCTTGTGGAATACCTATTTACGTCAAGTTTTTTTATAAATACCGTTTCGCTTTGATTTAAGTCTTTGGCAATATTTTGCATGTCTTTTTCGTCCATATTGCCATTATCTATTACAACTCCTGTTGCGTTTCCTGTAAATGCTCTATTAGAAAATGCGTTTACTAAATACATTTTGTATTCTTTAATCAATATATTTCATCCCCCAGTATTACATTTGAAATTCTTTCTAAGTCTTCCTCTGAGTAAAATTCAACTTCCAACTTTTTAATTTTTCCCTTTCCCTTTATGGACACTTTGGTTCCCAAGGCTCCTGAAAGTCTTTCTCTTAAATCTTTAAGATACTTATCTTCCACAATTTCAGAGTCCTTTTCTTTAGGATCTGTTGTCCCTCCTATAAATTGGGCTATTGTGATCCTTTTGTTGGCAATTCTTCTTGCTTCTCTTATTTGCCTTTGAGGATCTTCTAAGGAAAGGAGAATTAATCCATGGGATAGGGATAATTTTCCTGTATTTATCATATTTTTAACTTCTTGAGGAAGTTTTAAAAGTCTTATTCTATTTCCTATATATTGCCTGCTTTTTCCCATTAACTTAGCCAAGTCTTCCTGGGTCATATTGTAGTCTTCAAGAAGTTTTTCATAGCCTCTTGCTTCTTCAAAAGCAGTTAAATCCTTACGCTGAACATTTTCTATTATGGCTATCTTATCAGACTGAAAATTATCTAAGTCCTTTATAATTTCCGGTATTTTTTTAAGACCCGCAAGCTTTGAGGCGCGAAAACGCCTTTCTCCTGCCACTATAATATAATAATTTTCCTTGGGCCTTAAAAGTATAGGTTGAATAATTCCATATTCTCTAATAGAATCTGCCAGTTCCATAAGGGAATCCATATCGAAAAATTGGCGAGGCTGATCCTCATTTACTTCAATTTTATCTATATCAATTTCCTTTAAATTTGAATTGTTTTCCGAAACCTCATTTTTATTTTTCTCATAGAAATTATTTTTTTCATAAGAATTTTCAAAATCCTGATTTGTTTCTTCCTTTATATCAATAATATCTTCAATTGTTTCTTCTGGATTGTTGGTTAAGAAATTTCCTATACCTCGTCCTAAACCTCTTTTTTTAACCAAAAAATCACCTCTTTAAAATCTCTTTAGCAAGCCTTTTATAAGCAAAAGCTCCCTTGCTTATACCTTCATACCTGAAAATATCCATTCCATATCCTGGAGACTCGGCAAGCCTTACATTCCTCGGGATCATAGTTGAAAATACCTTATCACCGAAAAATTTTTTAACATCATCAACAACTTGCTTACTAAGTTTATTTCTGCCGTCATACATGCACATAATAACCCCAAAAATTTCAAGATTATTGTTAAAATTTTCCCTTACAAGATTTATAGAATCTATAAGTTGTGAAACTCCCTCAAGGGCATAATACTCAGTTTGAACGGGAATTAAAATGCCATCTGAGGCAATAAGGGCCATCATGGATAAAATTCCAAGAGAAGGAGGCGAATCAATAAGAACATAATCATAGGCTTCCTTTAACTTGTCCAAGTGGCTTTTTAACCTATATTGCCAATTCCCATCCCTGGCAAGTTCAATTTCAACACCTGCAAGTTCACCATTAGATGGAATTATATCAACATTTTTTGACGGGGTTTTTAAAATTAAATCTTCTTTTCCGTCAATTATTAAATCATAAATAATGTCCATATCCCCATTTTTATCAAGGCCTATTCCACTTGTTGCATTGGCTTGAGGATCTATGTCTACTATTAAAACCTTTTTTTTAGCTCTTCCCAAAGCCGCTGCAATGTTTATAACACTGGTAGTTTTTCCTACTCCGCCCTTTTGATTAAAAACTGTTAAAACCTTGGTTTGTGATTTATTATCTTTTAAAATTCCTTTATCATTTTTTTCATCTTTTATTTTTTCAGTCACAATTAAACCTACCTATAAAACAATTTATAGAACATATGTTCTATAATATATTTAAATTTTTACTTTCTTATTTATATTATAAGAGATATGGATTCTTTTTTAAAGGGAAAGTGTTTTTATTTTATATTTTTTATGCTCTACATAGAGCATTTTTATTTTATGTTTTTTTATGCTTCACGTAGAGCATTTTTATTTTAAATTTTTTCTTTTTCTTTCTTTTATTTTATTTTCAATTATTCGCCTAACGGCGACCGGACCAATTGCAGATATTTGCAACCAAATCAAAGATTTGGGCAAATAGTTGCAT
>CAMQDG010000082.1 GCA_946999425.1 uncultured Peptoniphilus sp. | reverse complement strand
ATAAAAGTCCAAACAAATCAAAGTTGGTCCGATCGCCGTAATCCAAATTAAAAAAAAAAATAAAAAAACTTGACGAAATGACAGACTGTCATTAAAATAAAAATAAATGACACGGTGTCACAAAAAAGGAGGGCTTATGGCAAACAAAACTTTTTATAATTTACCAGAAGAAAAACAAAATAATATTTATAAGGCCTTAAAAAATGTTTTTGAAAGTAAATCTATAAAAGAAGCAGCAGTTTCAGACATTATAAAAGAAAGTAAAATGGCAAGAGGTTCATTTTACCAATACTTTGATGATATCTATGATGCCTATTTTCTTATGCTTAAAAGAGAAACACTAGAGATACATGGAGAATTTTTTAAACTTTTGGTAAAAGAAAAGGGGAATTTAAAAGAAACTTTAAATAAGTATGGAGAATTTTTGTTAAAAACTCTCTATGACCAAAAAAAGAGAAATTTATACAAACATAAATTTCTAAATTGGGACGAAAAAGTAGAGGATCACTACAGAAAAGAGTTTGTAGAGACTAACTTAAAGGATTTAAAAAATCCACAAATAGAAATAGAAAATATAAATAAAAAAGAAATGATGGAATTTATAAATTTCATAAAAAGTATAATCCATGAACTTATAAAAGAAAGTTTCAGAAATGACTATACAAGAGAAAAATTTATAGAAGTTTATAAATTATATACAGATTGGATTTTAAGAGGCGTAGAAAAATGAGAGAATTAGAAGTATTTTTTGATATATTTTATTTAACATTTGCCATGTATTTGGGCCTAAAGATGTTCACATCAAAAAAAATGGGCAAAAATCTTTTAGGAACAATGGCAATATTACTTGCAGGAGGAGATACCTTCCACTTAGTCCCCAGGATTATATCAAGGGTTGAAGAGAATGGCTTTGCAATAAATAAGAACCTCCTTTTATATGGAAGTAAAGTATCAGCAGTAACCATGTCGATTTTTTATATTTTATTTTACATCTATATAAAAAAAGTTGCAGGCTATAAAAATAAAAAAATGGATTTTATATTGGGACTATTTCTGGCTTTAAGAGAAGTCTTGGTTGTTTATAACTTTGTAAACCTTTCAGATACACTTGATTTAGTATCAAATATACCCTTTTTAATAATGGGAATAATTGTAATTTATTTATTAATTAAATTTAAAAACAAAGAAGAACTAAAAAACCTGTGGATTTGGGTATTTTTAAGTTTTGCATTTTACACACCAGTAGTTCTTTTCAAAAGGACTTATCCCATGGTAGGAGCCTTAATGATACCAAAAACCATGGCATATATAATGATGATAGTAAAATTCAGAGAAAACACAAAAGAGAGCTTTGAAAGTATGGAATTTTTAAGATCAGCCTTTTCCTTTTTAATCTCAGGTTTAATAGCAGGAGCATTTTACAGAGAATTCAGCAAAATAGCTCCCATTGACCCTAACCTTTTAAGAGTTCATGGTCACCTTATAGTTTTAGGCTTTATTATCCCTTTCATTTTTTTCTTGACACTAAAAAGTCTTAAAATTCAAGGACAAGAATTTAAAACCACCCTTAAAACTTATGAAGCAGGAATGTTTTTAACCTATTCAATCATGTTTTTACATGGCCTTATAAATGTATATAAGCCCTCAAAACTTCTGATAAATTCTATGGCAGGTCTTGGAGGAGTCGGACATATTTTATTGGGAGTATCCCTTGTCACAATCATTTTTAAATTGATAAAATACTGCTCAAAAGACCAAATAAAGGGTCAAATTTTAAAAGGGCAAATTTAAAATAAAAATTAAGGAAAAACTTAGAGAAAAATTAAAAAAAGTTGACGTATAAGACCACTAATGATAGAATATATAAGCGTATTTATGACTACCATTAGGTGGTCTTTAAATTATGCAAAAAATTATAAAGGAGGTGCCTTAATGCCGACTATTAATCAGCTGGTTAGACAAGGTAGAAAGAAAGTAGAACACAAATCAAAATCACCTGCTCTTGACGTGAACTATGATTCACTAAGAAAAGTTGAAACTGATGTAAATTCACCTCAAAAGAGAGGAGTATGTGTTGCAGTTAG
Source organism: uncultured Peptoniphilus sp. (assembly GCA_946999425.1). Taxonomy (GTDB): domain Bacteria; phylum Bacillota; class Clostridia; order Tissierellales; family Peptoniphilaceae; genus Peptoniphilus_B. The sequence continues at coordinate 2,963 of CAMQDG010000082.1, read as the reverse complement.
AACAGTAACACCGAAAAAACCTAACTCAGCTCTAAGAAAAGTAGCAAGGGTTCGTTTAACAAACGGATACGAAGTAATGGCTTACATTCCCGGAATCGGACACAACTTGCAAGAACACAGTGTAGTTCTTATTCGTGGCGGTAGGGTAAAAGACTTACCAGGTGTTAGATACCACATCATAAGAGGAACACTGGATACTGCAGGCGTTGACACAAGACGTCAAGCAAGATCAAAATATGGTACAAAGAAGCCGAAAAACTGATTAAATGAAATTTGACTTTAATATAGATTGCTTAGGCTTACGGTCAAAAACTGAGTACCGATGAATCGACTATTAATGGTTAAGGAGGGAAGTTATGCCAAGAAAAGGACATATCCAAAAACGAGAAGTAATGGCTGATCCTAAATTTGATGATGTAGTAATTACAAAGTTAATAAACAATGTAATGCTTGACGGAAAAAAAGGAACAGCTCAAAGAATTGTATATAGCGCAATGGATGCTGTACAAGAAGCAACAGGTGAAGATCCAATAGAAGTGTTCTATAAAGCACTTAACAACGTTATGCCTGTGCTGGAAGTAAAAGGAAGAAGAATAGGTGGAGCAACATACCAAGTTCCAATGGAAGTAAGACCAGAAAGACGTCAAACTTTAGGACTTAGATGGCTTGTTAAATTTGCAAGAGCCCGTGGAGAAAAAACTATGGACCAAAGGCTTGCAAAAGAAATAATTGACGCTTCAAACGGTCTTGGTGCATCAGTAAAGAGAAAAGAAGAAATGCACAGAACCGCAGAAGCAAACAAGGCATTTGCTCACTACAGATGGTAAGGGAGGAAGTATGCCAAGAGAAATACCATTAGATAAAGTAAGAAATATAGGTATTATGGCTCATATCGATGCCGGAAAAACTACAACAACAGAACGTATTTTGTACTACACCGGTAAGATACACAAAATTGGAGAAACCCACGAAGGAGCTGCTCAAATGGACTGGATGGCCCAAGAGCAAGAAAGAGGTATTACAATTACTTCTGCAGCAACAACAGCTCACTGGAAGGGTTACAGATTAAACATCATTGACACTCCGGGACACGTTGACTTCACAGTAGAAGTAGAAAGATCCCTAAGAGTTCTTGATGGAGCAGTTGCATTATTTGATGCAAAATCAGGTGTTGAACCTCAATCTGAAACAGTTTGGAGACAAGCTGACAAGTATCATGTACCAAGAATTGCCCATATAAACAAAATGGACGTAACAGGCGCAGACTTTTTCAGATCAGTTGAAACAATTGATAGAAAATTACATGGCAATCCCGTTCCAATTCAAATCCCAATAGGAGCTGAAGAAAACTTTGTAGGAATGATTGACCTTGTAGAAATGAAAGCTGAAATCTATAAAGATCAACTGGGAACAGAAATAGAAATAGAAGACGTACCAGCAGAATACATGGATAAAGCTTTAGAATACAGAGATAAATTAATAGAAAGAGTATCGGAATTTGACGAAGATCTTATGATGGCTTACCTTGAAGAAGAAGAAATAACCGATACAATGATAAAAAAAGCAATAAGAAAAGGAACACTTGCAGTAAAGATGACCCCCGTAACTTGCGGATCATCATACAAAAACAAGGGTGTACAACTTTTACTTGATGCAATAATAGATTATCTACCAGCACCTACAGACATTCCTGCAATAGTAGGAACAAAACCGGGAACTGACGAAGAAGAAGACAGACATGCATCAGACACTGAACCAATGTCAGCTCTTGCCTTTAAAATAGTAGCAGACCCCTATGTAGGTAAACTTGCTTACTTTAGAGTTTATTCGGGATCCATAAAAGCTGGATCATATGTAATGAACTCAACAAAGGGTAAAAGAGAAAGAATAGGAAGAATTCTTTTAATGCACGCAAACAAGCGTGAAGAAATAGATGAAGTATTTGCAGGAGAAATTGCAGCAGCAGTAGGATTAAAAGATACCACTACAGGTGACACACTTTGTGATGAAAAAGACCAAATAATTCTTGAAAACATGGAATTCCCAGAACCGGTAATTTCAGTTGCCATAGAACCAAAGACAAAAGCATCACAAGATAAAATGGCAATAGCCCTACAAAAACTTGCAGAAGAAGACCCGACATTTAAAACATACACTGACGAAGAAACAGGACAAACAATAATAGCAGGAATGGGAGAACTTCACCTTGATATTATTGTAGATAGAATGCTTAGAGAATTTAAAGTTGAAGCAAACATCGGAAATCCACAAGTTTCATACAGAGAATCAATTACAAAAGCAGCAGACGGAGAAGGCAAATATGTACGTCAATCCGGAGGACGTGGACAATATGGTCACGCTAAAATTACAGTAGAACCCCTTGAACCAGGTTCAGGCTTTGTATTTGAAAATAAAATTGTCGGAGGAGCTATCCCCAAAGAATATATCGGACCAGTACAACAAGGAATTGAAGAAGCCCTTCAATCAGGTGTACTTGGAGGATATGAAGTACTTGATATAAAAGTAACACTTTATGACGGTTCATACCACGAAGTTGACTCATCAGAAATGGCATTTAAAATAGCCGGTTCAATGGCTTTAAGAGATGCCCTTTCAAAAGGAAACCCAGTATTACTTGAACCAATGATGAAGGTTGAAATTACAACCCCAGAAGAATACATGGGAGATGTAATTGGAGATATAAACTCAAGACGTGGAAGAATGGAAGGAATGGAACTTGTAAGCGGAGCGCAAATAGTAACATGTTATGTACCCCTTGCAGAAATGTTCGGATATGCAACAGCTCTTCGTTCAAATACACAAGGAAGAGCAAACTATTCAATGCAATTTGACCACTATGAACAAGTACCAAATAGTATAGCTGATGAAGTAATCGGCAAGAAAAACAAATAAGGAGGAAAAAATGGCTAAACAACATTTTGAAAGAACCAAACCACACGTAA
>CAMQDG010000081.1 GCA_946999425.1 uncultured Peptoniphilus sp. | reverse complement strand
TTCAAATCCTCAAGAGCAGTATCTCCACTTACGTCCAAGCTTGTTAGTTGGTTGTTAGCACAGCCCAATCTTGTAAGAGTTGTGTTTTTACTTGCATCTAAGCTTGTTAGGCTGTTGTCATGACATTCCAATATCTGAAGTTCTGTATTTTTACTTAAATCTAAATTTGTTAGTTGATTATGTGGACAGGACAATTCTTTAAGTTTTGTGTTTTTACTTAGGTCTAATTCTTTTATATCATTGTTATAACAACGCAATATCTCAAGTTTTGTGTTTTTACTTAGGTCTAAATTTGTTAGTTGGTTGTTTTCACAATACAAACCATTAAGATTTTTAAAAAGGTCAAGTCCTTTTAAGCTCTTAACTTTTTTACTATTATCCTCAGTGTCAAAGGACTGAGAAATATTAATTTTTTCAACATTATCACACTCTGACTGGCTTAGAAATCCATTATTATCAGCATCAAAATTTTTACTTACATAATCCCTAAAATTAGAGTCAGGAAAGTTTGTCTCATTTATTGCCACATCACCTTCTGCATATGTAACTGTTGGGTTTAGGGATAGGCAACCTATAAACATTACCAGGGCAAGGAAAAGCCCAATTATTCTTTTCTTACTTTCTTTCATTTTTTACCTCCATTTTATTTTTTACTTTTTATATTTTTATCATTTACCTTATACATATTATATAGATTAAGGGTTATATTTTTCCTATAATTAAGTCCCTTAACTTATACAAATTTCCACTAAATTATAGCAATAGGTCATAATCTTGTCAAGGTTTTAGTATATACATCAATACTCATATATAATTTCCTTTTTTTCTCAATTGTAAGGTGTAAGATAATATTGTATTTTATAGGCTAAGTATTAGGATTTTCCTTATTATTTTGCTTTTTTATTTTTTGTCTTTTATTTATTTTGTCTCTTTTACTATAAATTTTTATTTATATTTTTTCTTATTTTTTAATGCAAAATTTAGTTGGTTTAGAAAAAAAGACTTTGTATAAAAAATTATTCTATCTGAAGGTGGGTAATAATATGTTTTTAATAAAATAAAAAACCAGCATTTTAAAATGTTGGTTTGTAATATATGGACTTATTATACAGATGAAATGAATATAAATTTTATGCATGGTGGAAGCGGCGGGAGTCGAACCCGCGTCCAAAAATAGATTCCTAATAATTTCTCCGAGCGCAGTCTTTATTTAATATTCTGCTTAAATTTTCTAAAGACAAACCATTTAAGTTATAACCTCATAATTACCCCCTTGGCTATGAAGTCTTGCCAAGCTTTGTTTCCCACAGGTTTTGACACCTTCCCCTTGCCGTGGGCCTCAAGGTTCAGATGACGCTATTAAGCTGCGTAAGCTAAATTATTATTGTCGTTTATTTTTTTTGAGACTTTTAAAGTTGTTCCTCACAACTGCTCGCTACTAAAAGTTCACTATCCCTGTCGAAGCCAATTTCGCCCCCTAACGAGATAATTTTTTTAATTTTTTTTCATTTAATCTATATATTATATACCCAATTATTCCTCCAAGGGTATTTAATATCATATCATCTATGTCAACGCTTCGTCCAACAAAAAATTGTATAAATTCTATAAAAAGACTTATTAAAACAAAAACTAAAGTGGCTTTTAAAAAGTTTTGAAATCTTTTATATAGTGTGGGGATAAAAAATCCAAGGGGAACAAATATTAAAATATTTCCCACAATATTTAAAAAAGAGTGAAAAAATCCTGAGTATTTTAAATAGGATTTTATAGTTCTAAGGGGAAAAATATTTACTCCCCAATAACCGGAACCTGCTCTATCTTTAAAATTGCCAACAAAATCAAAGTTTTGTGCGCTTAAATCTATTCCACCTTTACTTATTAAATAGTTGGGCATAAACATAAAAATGCAAAGCATAAGGATATATCCCAAAAGACAGGAAATTAAAATTTCTCTTTTTTTTGAAGATTTTTTTTTCAAATCATTAAAAAAATAAGTCCTCATGATGCTGGCAAGTAAAAAGCCTATTACAAAGGCGATAATACCTCTTATGGCAAAGAAGAAAATAAGTTTCATAGTTTTATATCACTTAAAGTATAAACGAATTGGTCACTTACACTTTTTAAAATATCAAGAACATTTTTATTGCCTTCATCGTAAATACCGATTGTTTTCATACCTAAAGTTTTTGCCGCTTTAAGGGCAAAAAAGGCATCGTCTATTAAAGTAACCTCTTTTGGATTGGAATTAAGCTTTTCTGAGCAATAAAGAAAGAAGTTGGGATCATCCTTTTTCATTCCGATTCCATCACAGGTAATTATATCTGAAAAATATTTATATAAATCTTCTCTTTCTAAGAAAGGTTCAAGAAATTCATGAGGAGTTCCTGTTCCTAAAAGCATTTTATAATTTCTATTTTTTAGATCTTGAAGGATCTCTCTTGCACCGATTTTTAAAAGGCAATCATTTTTATAAAAATTTCTTGCTATATCTTTCATTTCATCATAAATAGCTTCAGGACTTTTTTCTAATTTAAATCTTTCTTTAATAAAAGTGCTGCTCATTTTTAAACTCATAGTAGTCATTTCTTGAGCATCTTTTTCTTGTAAAATTATATTATTATTTTTTAAATAATCATAACCCAAGGCCCTCCACATTTTCATAGAATCTGCAAGAGTACCGTCTAAATCAAAAATTACAGCTTTAATAAAAATCACCTCACATACAAAAAAAAACTTGACTGCGCAAGTTTGGTGGTCGGAGTGAGAGGATTTGAACCTCCGGCTTCATGGTCCCGAACCATGCGCGCTACCAAGCTGCGCTACACCCCGCAATAAAGTATAAAAAAGTGGTCGGGGTGAAAGGATTCGAACCTTCGACCCCATGGTCCCAAACCATGTGCGCTACCAAACTGCGCTACACCCCGACGTCACTTGTATATTATAGCTTTTTAAATAAATTTAATCAAGTATTTTTTTAATTAGTGTAAAAATTTGTTAAGACTTACTTTTTTACTTTCATATAAAATGGCAAGAAAAAGTATTATAAATGTTGTAAAAATCCCGATACTTATGTTAAAAAATATAGATTTATTAATGAAAAACATTTTAATATTTTTTAAGGCATGAGGAAATAATTTGTCTGTAGCTCTTAAAAATAAATTTGGGAAAAAAGATAAAAAAATCAAAAGAAATTTACTTTTATTATAATCAAGGGTAATTCTTAAAATGGAGTAGAGCATAAGTATTAAAAAAATAAAGCCATTAATTATAAGTAAAAATGAAATTGTATTTTCATCAATTCTTCCTATTTTTTTGCAGATTAATACTGCTAAAAAATTTAATAGACTTAAAATTATAAATAAAAAGGCGCTTACTAAAAATTTTGAAAAGACTATGTTTATACTGCTTACAGGTAAAGTCTTTACATAAGATAGGGTCTTATATTTTACTTCAGCTTCACTTGCCATATTTACTACAAAGGCACAAACAATAATAAAAGCAATAAAGGCAGGTATAAAATCACCGCTTACATAGGTTATGCCTAAAGACAAAATAAAGATTAGTGGAAATAGCAAAAATAAATTGATTTTTTTGTTACTCAAATATATATCTTTTAAAAATAGTCCTGTCATTTTTTTATTCTCCTTGCAAAAAACATTAGTACTAAACTGATTAAACATGAAATTAAAAATATTAAGCATAATTTAAAGGAATCTAAGTATATGGAAAAATTTGATAATTTTTTCAAAATATAGGGAAGTAATATAAGAGCCAAATAAATTATGGGAAATATTACAATCATATTTTGATTTAGATCGAGGATTTGAAAAGTATTTATTAAACTTAAAAAAACCATCTCTAAACAAATATTTACAATTAACAAATCAAAGTTTTCAAATTTAAATATTAAAAATAAAACAAATAGGCTTATGACTGATATAAGTATTAAAATAAAAGTGAAAATAAATTTTCCATCTACATAGGCTTTATACTGGGCTGGAAAGGTTTTAACCAAATTTTTAAAGTTTGAATTTCTATCAATTTCCCAGTTGTTTAAACATTGCATTACAATAAAGACAAAGAAAAAGTTAAGCCCCAAGGAAAAAACATTTGACCTTTGATTTAAGGATACATATATTATTAAAAAACCTATAAGGATTGCTATAATTGAGGCTTTTAAAGAATTTTTAAAAATATAAAAATCTTTTAAGAGATAGGCTTTCATTTTACTCACCCTTTATGAAGAAGACCATTAATTCTTCTATATTTAAACTTTCAAAGTCTGTATTGGGGTAGGAATTTTTAAATTCTACCTTATTTTTTATTAAGGCCTTGTAGTTATATTTATTTTTAATATATTTAAGCAGGTATTTTTTGTCTATTTTGTCAAATTCATCGGGTTTTATTATGGCAAGACCATAGTTATCTTTTAAGTCTATTATTGAGGACTTAAATACTATTTTTCCATTATCAATAAGGGTAATATAGTCTGCAATTTTTTCAAGGTCACTTGTTATGTGGCTTGAAATTAAAATTGAATGTCTTTCATCTTCAATAAAGTTATAAAAAATATCCAAAATTTCAGAGCGAATAACAGGATCAAGTCCCGTTGTAGGTTCATCTAAAATTAAAAGCTCAGGTTTTGAGGAAAGGCTTGATGCAATTTTTGTCTTTACAAACATTCCCTTTGAAAATTCACGTAATTTTTTATTTTTTGGAATTTTAAATTTTTCTAAAAGTTCATAGTAATAATTAAGGTCATAATTTTTATAGATTTTATTTAAAACTTTTCCAATTTCATTGGGAGTCATTTGATCGGGAAAATAGGAGTCATCAAGGATAACCGCCATCTTTTCTTTTACATTTTTATCTAAACTTTTTCCTAAGACTGTGATTTGACCCTTATAATTTAACATTTTTAAAAGGCATTTTATAAAAGTTGTTTTACCAGCTCCATTTTCTCCTATAAGGCCCATAATAGTTCCCCTGGGCAAAAGAAAATTTTCAATTGATAAAGTAAAATCTCCATAGGATTTTTCTAAATTTTTTACTTCTATTGCATTCATTTTAATCTCCGTTATAGATAATTTTTAAACTTTCAATAAGTTCTTCTAAAGATAAATTTAAATCTTTTGCAGATTTAACTGCC
>CAMQDG010000080.1 GCA_946999425.1 uncultured Peptoniphilus sp. | reverse complement strand
AGAATTTAGGATTTGAAACTTTCTCTCCTGTTGAAAGGATACAGAAGTCCTTTAACCCTACATCTATACCTACATTAGAACCTGTTTTTTTAAGAGGTTCTATTTCTTTTTCATAAGTTATTGCTGCAAAATATTTACCTGTTCTTGTTTTTGATATAGTGACGTTTACTATCTTTCCTTTAATAATAGATTTATCCCTATATTTTACCTTCCTAAGCTTTGGAAGTTTAATACAGCTATCAAGCATTTCAATGTTCTTTTGTGAGCGTTTTGTTGTATAAGAATCTCTACATTTTTTCTTAGATTTAAATTTTGGATAGCCATTAAGTTTTTTAAAAAACATTTGGTAGGCTTCATCTAAATTTTCTAAAGCTACTTGTAGGGCAAACTTATCAGGTTCTTTTAACCAAGCAAGTTTGTTTTTCAAGGATGTTAAGTCTTTACTACATTGATAATAGGTGAAATCAGCTTTTTCACTTTCATAAAACTTTTTTCTTTTATCTAAGTAGTAGTTATATACATACCTTACACAACCGAAAGTTTTGATAATTAATTCTTCTTGTTTTTTAGTTGGATAAATTCTAACTTTTAAAGTTCGATATATTTTGTCTTTTTGTTTATTCGTCTTCATGCCTATATTATACCATACTTATGGTATAATAGCAATGTTATATCAATGAACCAATTTATTTAATTCCATATTAAGTTTTATATACAAGGGATAGTTAACCCCTATGGGAAGTGTCGTTCATATAAAATCGCTACATTTTATACAGTTCTCTTATGAACTTCTTAATATTTTTATTAAGCACAGACTATATCTTGTCCTACAGCCTTACCTGTTTAGGCGAAACCACTTCCACTACCAATAGCTTGTAGTGTACTCCCTTCACGAGGGATAGTCGTTGAACCTTCATCTATTTAATGCTTGGCTGCCGATTGTCCATTTTAAAGCACTTAGGATTTAACCTTATGCCATATAGTTGATTTTTTCTGCTTTCGCTACCTTCACGCTTAAGTTTATTTCATCTTTACGTTGTGGTTCAACTATCTTTAGGAGTTTCCGGCAATTCAGTTTCTTTGTTGTACGGATCTAAAGTGTCCGTATCTACATGCAGATTTCTCTACACACTGACTATACTTAACACTTGGCTTTAAGACCTCGTGCTTTTTAATCATAAACTATTACTATTCTTGTAAATTTCTTCACTTTGCATTTTTCAAAATACTTTTTTTCTACTTCTTTAATAGTTGACATTAAATCTTCCGTCTTCCATGAATTAACTCCCTGTAAAGTAATTATGGGGGTATTTAGGAACCTTGATAGGGCCGCCCCCTTAAATCTTCCCTCAGTTATAAAGAGGGTATAAGACTTAGGATTTTTAGGATATATAACGTCATATCCTGATTGGGCTGATGTGCCTGAAATAAGTCCTGCCCTGTTCTTAGCAAAGCTGGAGGAGAAGAAAACGTATCTTGATTCTCCTTCTCGTTTTCTTATTTGTAGGGCAAAAATCTTCTTTTCTTGATTGAAAAGAGGAATAACTATCCCCTCAGAAGCAACATTTCTCCATTCATACACTCCTTCTTCATTCTTTGCCTTGTAAAAGCCCGGAACTCCCATTAAATCTTTGTCATGGATCTTGTTGTTTTTAAACATATCCTTACATACATTGGAGTCCTTTGATAGAGTCTTATATAGACCTTGACGGATTTCTTCTTCAGACAAGTTCCTTTCATTTTTTAAATGTAAAAAGTCTTCGTCATTTAAAGAAAGTTCTTTTAAAAAAAGTCTATAAGCTTTATCTCTGCTTTCAACATCAGCAATTTCATTTTCTTCTACCTTAATATACTTATCTGCCATTTTCTTATTTGCCTTTCTCCACAAAGACTTATCTATATCTTTTTTACTAAAATAATCTAAGTCTTCAGATGGAAATAAGGACAGGTCTCTTGATATTTTTACGGCCGCTTCCATGTAGGTAAGCCCAAAAAGCTTAGATACAAAAGCAACGGATCCGCCACCTTCTCCACAAGAAAAACACTTAAAAATATTAAGTCTGGGGGTTAATTTAAAAGACCCCAAATGTTTATCTGCGTGAAAAGGACACAAGGCCTCATAATAATTTCCTACTCTCTTTACTGGAATGTAGGCTCCTACTACTTTTTGTATAGGAAGACTGTAACAAGCTTCAAAAAGCTCTTCAAGACTTACCATTTTTCTTCTCCTCCTTTAAATACTTGCCTCAATAGGCTACTTTAATATTTTTTTTCTTACACTATTTATTAGGGAAAGATTTTTAAAATTATTCATGAAAAAAAGAAAAAATTTATAAAAAAAATAAACCCCTTTTTTGGGGCTTATTTTATTTCAAAATGTGAGTTTTAATATCATCGTTAGCTTTAATATCTACCCTTCCGTCAACCCATTGCCATAACAAAGGCTTTTTAGGTCTTGGAGTCTTTAGATTCCTTGTAAATCCTGAAACAGGTCTCATAGTCAAAGATAAAGGTCCTGTTTGATTAGGTTCTGGTAATCTTGTATAAAGCTTTCTTACTTTAGCATTGCCTTGAGCATTAGGAAGTTCAGGCACTCTAAAATCATATTTTACAGTTACTGTACCTACATCACTCATATTAGCTGGTGTTTCTTTATAAACATCAAGGGGTAAGCAGTTTTTATCTTTCATTTTGCTTGAAAGTTTCGGAACATTAGCCCACGCCTGAGTTCTTGCTCCTTGTCCTAAAAGTTGTCCTAAGGTTTCAACTGGCCTATGGTCTCTGTAAGTCTTATTTTCTACTCTTACATCTTGTGAATGTGGATAGCTCTTATTTCTTCCACCACTTGAACGCCATTCATTTAAAACGCTACTTGGTACATTTGCTCTCATAAGGGCGTATTCAGCATCTCCGTTGTTCATTTTTTGTTCCGCCTCATATCTTTGTACCTGAGCCCTTAGATTTTGTCCGTTCTTAGTTTTTAAATCATAAGTGTAATTATACTTTAATTCAAAGCCATTTCCATTTTTAATCTTAGCTCCACTTAAGTCTACCCAACCTTGAGGGTTATTGTCATTTCTTGCACTTCTTGGTACTCTTTCAAGGTCATAAGTTAATTTTGACCTAAACTTAGGATCTACGTTTATTTTTTCTTCTAAAGCAACATCTTTATAGAACCTTGATTGAGCAGGTTGATTTCGCACCTGTCCTGAGCTTGTTCTATATTGAGTTACCCATTTTCCGTATTGAGCGCAACGTGTTTCTCTATAAGGTCTTCCTTCTTCCCACATGCCAGACCAAGGATTATAGAAGGGGGCACCTGGTATCCATACATCTTCATATCTCGCGCAGGCGTTGTAATCATAAACTTCTTCACTCCATCCGTAAGTTACCCTTCCTGATGTTGTAAAGTCTACATTATAATTAATGCTTGAAACCATATTCTTGTTTTCAATATTCTTGTTTCTATTGTATTCTCCTTTGTTGGCTGGGCAACCATCAAAGAATCTAAACACCTGTATAGTTGCCGTTTTAATGTTATCCTCATAAGGATCTCTTCCTAAGATTTGTTCCTTAGGATTTCTCTGAGGGTTAACTTCTATTGTAAGCTTTCTTGATGTAGGTTGGGTTCCTCCTGCCCTTAAATCAAGAATTAAATTCTCAGTCTTACTTATAGTTTTGCCCTTAGGAACGTTTACGTTTATATTTTTTGATACGCCTTCATAGGTTATCTTTGTTACTACTGTTTCAGGTAGTGGATTTTTTTCGCTTGATTCGTTAGCAATGGCAAAAGATACTTTCACATTTTCTCTTTTGGATTGAACATTTCTATCTAAGGAGACTGATGTTGGGCTTACTACTAAATCTCTTACTGCATAGTTTTTAATTTCTTCTCCGCTTGTATTATAGCTTACGCACAATTCGTCATTTGAATTTTTAGTGTTTTGTCCTAATTTTGTATGTTTAGGATCTATTTTTGCACATGCCACAAAGAATTGGTCTTGAGGAGTAAAACTTATATCTCCTATTTTTTCTTTTTGTCCCGGGCGTAGTTCTGAGTTTAGGGTTTTATTTCCCTTGGTTAAGGTCTTGCCGTTTCCGTCTTTTACTTCATAAAGTATATTAATTCTCGGGTCCTTATCTCTACCTGTTCCTATTATTTTATTTCCTGCAAAGTATTTTGCAGCAAATCCTACTGTTATTGTAGAGCCTTTTTTGTAGATTTTTTTATCTTTATCTACTCCGTTACCTCTTACTTCTACTTCAGGATCTATCCCTACATCAACGTTATTTCCTACTTTAAATTTCTTACAATATTCAGCCTTTTCTTCTTTTGTTAAATCTTTTGTATTTTTACCAAAAGTTTTTCCATTTAAAGACGCACAAACTTCAATATTTGTTCCTTCTTCTCCTGTTTTAACTTTTGTTTTAATTCTTGTTCTCTTCTTACCAGGAATCTTAATTGTATCTGAGGATTCAACAGTTGTTGTCGTTTTGTCACCCTTAGGATCGTCTGTTTTTGTTGTTACATCTACTACTGGTTTTACTTCCTTTTCAGGAGTTTCTCCTCTTTTCTTCTTAGGATTATCTGGTGTTTTTGAATCTTCAACAGTATTATCTTTCTTTGGTCCTTCTGGATCTTCATAACCTACCTCAATTTCCATTTCTACTTCTGTGTTTGGTGGCAATGGTTGCTCCGGCTTTTCGGGTTTTTTCGGATCCTGAGGTTTTTCTGGATCTTTATTGAGTTCTGTCTTGTTTTCTGGTTTTATGCTTAATACTTTTACTCTTCTTGGTCCGTTATCTACTTCAAACATATATGATTGAAAATACCAGTCAGATATTAAGGTTTTTTTAGAGTCTTTAAATACTCCATTAGCAAATTTAGCCCCTTTTATTCTTACGTTTGTTTGAGTGGATATAGGCATAAATTCATCCTTTATATCTTTTCCCGTGTCTTTATCTTTAAGTCCTGTGTAAAGGGTTCTGTTTACGTAAGTAGAAAGCCTTGTGTTAGATATATCTGTATCGGTCTTTGTTGTAGCTATTGTAAAATCAAAGCCTTCACCTTTTGGATTTTCTGTTGTTATTAAGCTACGGAATCTTTTTGGTATTTTTGCTGCTCTTACCTTGCCCGTGTCATCAAGTTTATGAGTTCCATATTGAAAATCGTCATACTTAAAGTTTCCATTTTCTAAAAGAGAATGACGGTCGTCAGAATAATCAATTATATATAGAGTTGAACCTGCTTGTATTCTACCCATTGGTTCCGCTTCAAATATAGCTTTAGGCGACCCCTTATCTTTACTTGCATAAGATATATCGTAATAGAATTTATCATTACCTAAATTAAAATATTTACTGCAATCAATCTCCTCTATTTTTTTGTCCTTGTTTTCTACATTTAGCAAAT
>CAMQDG010000079.1 GCA_946999425.1 uncultured Peptoniphilus sp. | reverse complement strand
TTTTTAAAAATCGAAAAAAAATTGTCTTTAAAATTTTTTATTATCTTTTTTTGATAAATAATATATGAAATTAAAATTACTATTATAAAAAGAAATAATAAGCTCATTATTCCAACCTTTTAGTTTTTAATTTTGTAAATCCAATTATATGAAAAATCATGAAATAAACAAGACTTACAGTGAAAATAAATAAAATATTATTTATTTCAAAATTTAAAAATTTTATATTTTGAAAAATTTCATTACCTATAGGTATAGCTCCTATTAGTTATCGAAAGGAAAATTTATTAAGCTCAAGGAAAATATCAGTTTTAAATAAATAATTTAAAAATCGAGCAACAAAGTTTAAATTGCTAATAGCAAAAAGCCAAATAAAAGTTGTTACCGCTTCTTTTTTTATCAAACAGTTTAGGGCCATTATAAGGGCAATTACAGAAAAAAGAATTGGCATTTCTAAAAGTAAATGTAGGGAAGAACTTTTTATTATTTCAAAAGCTCCTCCTATATCCATTTTAAGGGCAAGGACTATAAATAAAATAAGAAAAGCATATGTTGCAATTATAATCCCGTATATACTAGTAACTATTATCTTAGAAAGGTATATTTCCCTGGGACGTATTCCTGATTCAAATCCCCTCTTAAGTCCCCCCTCTTTAAATTCTCTGTAAAAAGAAGGATTTGCCACTAAAATTGTCATTGCTAAAGCAAAAGATAAAACTAAAGAATTTACCGCTCTTTCCGTTCCCGCATAATCTACAGGTAAAATATTTATATTTACAAAAATTCCTAAAATTAAAGCAATAAGAGGTAAAATAAATAAAAAGTAGTTTGATTTATCCTTCCCTAGTCTATAAAATTCGCCCTTTAAATAATTTTTCATTGAAATCTCCTCCTTTTAAAAAATGTCATCCCTATTAAATTAAATAAAATAATCCATATTAATGATACTAAAATAACTCTTATATAAGTTTTTGAATCTATCTCAAAATTATTTATTTCTACCTTTGCTAAGATATCTACAATTAATTCTGTAGGAAAATATTGGCTTATTTTTGAAAAAATATTTATATTTAAGTTATTTAAAATTTCCTCTATGGCTTTATAAAAAAATGTAAAAAATAGCCATGCAAACACAGTTACTATCTCGCTTCTGCTTAAATATAAAGCCATTTGTATAAAGGCTCCCAAGGCACAAAGTGGAAATACTCCAAGGGTAAAGATTTTAAATAAAGTTGTAAAAAATACTAAAACTTGCCTAAAATTAAAGCCCAAGATCAAATGTCCCAAGCTGAAAATTAAAAGCAAAAATAATATATAAAGGCATCCTATAAGTATTATTAAAAAATATCTTGCCAAATAGGTTTTATTTGTTGAGTAGCCTGCTTCAACTTGCCTTACCTTTCCCCCTTCTCTAAATTCTCCTGACAGAACTGTAAGTCCCACAAAAATTGTGAAAAGAGGCGATATTCCCACTAAAATTAAAACACAAGGAAGCATATATGGATATATGTTAGTTTCAACACTTAAATCTTTTAAGTCAGAAGAATTTGCCCCCTTAGTTTGTAAAAAGAGAACTAAAATTATTAAAGGGACAAAAATAAGCCAAATCCAAATACTTTTTTTATTTTTTATTTTATAAAGTTCAGCTTTTATAAAATTTTTCATTTTTCCTCCATTAAGTTTACATAGTAATCTTCAAGATTACCTTCATTTTTTTTGTAAGATTTTAAAAATATTTCGTTTTTCCCAAGAAGTTCCTGTAATTTTTTTATGTCCACTTCATTATAAACTTCCACAAAAGAATCATTTTTTACTTTATAGTCTTCAATAAACTTATTTTCTTCAAGAATTGGCAAAGCTTTTTTCAAATCAGGATCTTCAAATTCAAGTTCATAATATTTTTTGCTTTTTTCATGTAATTTTTCTATGCTTATTTCTTCAATTAACTCTCCTTTTTTTATAAAGGCAAATTTATTTGCCACAACTGAAAGTTCCGATAGTATATGAGATGATATTATAATACTTGTGGACCATTCCAAATTAATTTTTTTTATAAAATTTCTAAGCTCAACTATACCTTGAGGGTCCAGGCCATTTATAGGCTCATCAAGAACTAAAATTTTAGGTCTATTCATAGTTGCTGCAACCATGCCAAGTCTTTGTCTCATACCTGTTGAATAGGATTTTACCTTTTTATTTAAACTGTCATCAATTTTAAAAGTTTTACATAAATCCCAAATATCTTCATTTTTAGGATCCAAGCCTTTTAATTTTGCTATATAAATTAAATTTTGCTTTCCTGTCATATAATCATAAAAAGCAGCATTTTCTATTAAAAATCCCATTTGACTTCTTGCTTTATTAAGGTCCTCTTGACTTTCTTTTTCAAATATTTTTAAGGTACCATCACTTTTATTTATATGGCCTGCAAGAATTTTTAAAAAAGTGGACTTCCCAGCTCCATTGGGACCTACCAAACCATAAATATCTCCTTCTTCAATATTTAAATTCAAATTTTTCAAAGCTTGAAAATTTCCAAATTTTTTATTTAGATTTCTTGTTTCTATAATCATAATAATTACCTCCTGATACTATTATCAGACACTTAATTTAATAAGGTCTTAAGGAATTCTAAAGTTTTTCTAAAAAAATAACAGGCTATTTTCTTAGCCTGTATCCTATTCCCCAAACTGTTTCTATATACTCTTCTGAATCAAATTTTTTTATTTTGTTTCTAATGTTTGAAATGTGAACATTTATAGTATCTTCATCAGCTGCAAAATTATCTTGCCAAACAGCCTCGTACAAGTTTTTCTTTGTAAAAATCCTGTTTTGATTTTCTATAAAAAGTTTTAAAATGTTGAGTTCGGTTTTTGTAAGTTGAAGCTCATTTCCATTTATTGTAAAATTTTCCATTTGTTTATTATATTTTAAATTTTTATAATTTAAGGATGAATTTATTTTTGAAAATTCTCTATAACGTCTTATATTTGCTTGAATTCTTGCAAGGACATCTTCCTTTTCAAAGGGCTTTTTTATAAAATCATCTGCCCCTATATTTAATACATTGACCCTTGAATCCACATCTATTTTTGCGCTTATAACTATTATAGGTATAGAAATTGACTTATCCCTTATTTCTTTTATAAATTCTTCCCCACTTTTTACAGGCATCATTAAATCTAAAATCATCAAATCAAATTCTTCCAAATCTTTTTGCAGCAAGGCCTCCATAGCTGTAAAACATTGGCGAACTTCATAATTTTCCTTAATTAAAATATCCCTTAACAAATTGTTTATATCAATATTGTCTTCTATAATTAAAATTTTCACCTTATCACCTTTTTTAATTATAGCATTTAATTTTCCTTATTTTCTAAAGATAATCTAAAGATTGTTTTCTCTTCATCACTTTCCATAGAAACTTGTCCTCCATGGAGCTTGCTTATTTTATCAACTATGGACAGTCCAAGGCCATAACCCTCTTTAAGATCTTTATTTCTTGAAGAATCAACTTGATAAAATCTGTTAAATATTTTCTTTGAATCTTCCTTAGAAATTTTTTCCCCATCATTTATTACCTCAAGGATGACTCTATTTTTTTCCTTGAAAAGTCTTATTTCTATATAAGTTTTTTTAAATTTTATTGCATTGGAAATTAAATTATCAAATAATCTTTCAAGCATTATTTTATTACCTGATACTTTTAAATTTTTTTCCACATCTATTATAAATTTTATATCCTTGTAGGCACTCTCATAAATTTGACAATTAGTTAAAATCATTTGAGAAAAATCTATTTTATCATCCACCTTAAAATCTCTTTCGAGCTTATCAAGCTCCATTATTTGATTTATCAAAGCCCTCATCTTTTCCGATTGCTTGTTTATTATCTCAAATAACTCCCTTGCCTCTTCATCTTTTATATATTCTTTGCCATATTCGCTTTCGCTCATTATAACCGAAAGAGGAGTCCTAAGCTCATGGGAAACGTCAATAGTAAGCCTTTTTTCTCGGTCTAAAGACTCTTCAATAGTATCCAACATACCATTAAAAGTCCTGGCCAAATCATGAACCTCATCTTTGCCTTCGCCAATTAAAATTCTTTTTTTCAAATCTCCTTTTTCCTTTATCTCCCTTGCAGTGTTGGTTATATTTCTAATAGGTTTAAAGGATTTATCAGCTATTTTATAGCCTATATATATTATTAAGATAATTAATATAGGGCTTAATACTAAAAATAATAAAAAGAACTTACTTAGCTCACGAAAAACTATATTTTCAGGCAAAATTCCCCTTAAAAAACTGCCATTCTCATCTAATTTAACATCATAATAAAGATAAGATCCGTCTTTTCTTATATATTTTGAAATTCCCGAATAGCTCACAGGAAGGTTAGTGTCAAAATCTTTTGGTTTTATCCCCTTTATTCCTCCAAACTCATCGTAAAAAAGAAAAAATACCCCATTATCAAAATATTCAAAATCGCCCTTCTTATTTTGTAAACTTTCTACAGTTTTCTTTAACTTTTTTTCAGCTCTATTCTGTAAAATATTTTTTGAAATGAAGACAGAACTTGTAAGCAAAATTATAAATAAGATTATTATAAAAAACGAATACCAGGCAGTTATCCTTTTTGTAATAGGAATTTTTTTTAATTTCACCTCTAATTTATTGGTCAAAAATTCCATATCCCAGTCCTCTTTTTGTAGTTATCAACTTATTTGAATTTTCCATATCTATTTTTTTTCTTATATTTTTAATCAAAACATCTATAACATTAGACTCCGCAGAAGAATCATAGGGCCAAACACCATCTCTTATATTTTCCCTTGTTAGAATTTGATTTTTATTTCTTAAAAGGTACTCTAAAACTTGGTACTCTTTTGCAGTTAAATCTATAAGCTTAGAGCCTCTTTTTACCTGCTTTTTATTTATATCCACACTTAAATCAAAAACCCTTATTATATTTGAACTTTCCCCATTTTTTCTTCTGACAATAGCTCTTATTCTCGCAAGAAGCTCCTTAAAATCAAAGGGCTTTATTAAATAATCATCTCCACCTAAATCAAGACCCCTAACCCTATCTTCAATAGTATCTTTTGCAGTTAAAAAAAGTATAGGAGTATCATTTTCTTCATCCCTTATTTTTTTTGCAAATTCAAATCCGTCCATTTCAGGCATCATAATGTCCAAAATAATTAAATCATACTTTGTATATGCAACAAAATCCAAAGCTTCCAAGCCATTATAGGCATAATCAACTATGAAATCCTGTTTTAAAAGGTGCTTTACTATAATTTTATTTAAATCTTTTTCATCTTCTACAACTAAAATCTTCATATCTATCACCTATTTTAGATTATCACATTTTTATGAAAATAAAATGAATTTTATTTTCTCTTTTTTACGCTCTACATGAAGCATTTTTATTTTTAAAAATTTTCAATAAATCTTTTTTCTATATTTTTTCTTTTTTATTTTTTATTTTTTTCCAATAATTCGCCTGACGGCGACCGGACCAATAAATTGGTCCCTACATTCCCTTGCAAGGTTTTAATCTCTTGAAACCTTTTCGCACAAAATTACCCTACGTTCCTGCGTTGATTTAATTTTGTGAACCATATTTACCATAAATTTATGCATGTGCTTTTGTGGGCTGTAGGGACCGGTTTGAAGTCCTAACCCGATTTTTGTAAAAAATCGTGGTAGGTCTCATGCAACTATTTGCCCAAATCTTTGATTTGGTTGCAAATATCTGCTACCAGTCCGCGTGTATTGTGTGGGAGAAAAAACTTAACATTTTTTATAAATTATTTTTTTACGCTCTACGTGAAGTATTTTGTTTTATGTTTTTTATCGTACTTGGGATAAAAATGCCATATATAATATTTTTTTGTGAGGGGGACCAATGGGCTAAACGCCCCTAGGTCCCCCTCACACTCCCCTCCTTACCCCACAATCTTTTTCACACTAAAGAACTTACTGCAATCAATCTCCTCTATTTTTTTGTCCTTGTTTTCTACATTTAGCAAAT
>CAMQDG010000078.1 GCA_946999425.1 uncultured Peptoniphilus sp. | reverse complement strand
TTTCTAATTGAGGATCCTTCAATTATGTTAAATAAAATTCCTCTAAAAACTGTTAGTAGGCTTACTATAACTTCAAAGATAATAAATCTTATTATATATCCTAAGTCCAGGTATTGTCCTAAGTAAATGTTAAAGGGGCTTCCTAGGGTTTGTGTCATAACAAGGTCTGATAAGTCTGTACTCATGTTTATCATGTCAAATAAAATATATTTTCCTAAAAATAATATTATTACTGGTGGTAACCAAAGGAAAAAATTTTCTTTAAAAAATTTTAAGGCACTTATAATTCCTTCTGTATAGGATATTCCTCTTAGGTATATATATTCTGATACAGAGCTTAGTATTATGCCTAATATTGAGGATATTATAAGCTCTATTGTGTAGTCCAAATTAATAATTGTAAAAAATGCCCAATCCATTAAGATTAGTGTAAAGAATGTTGAATATATAAGGCTACTTTTTCTTATAAATGATTTTGCAAAATATTTGAAGTTTATTCTGTTATATATTATTAAGTCTTCTAAAACTGTAAAGTACGATGAAATTATTAAGGAGTCAATAAGGGGGATTAAAAATCTCCATACTGTTGTTCCTACAATGTTTGATAGTAGTATGTCTGCTAAATAATGACATATGCCCATGATAATTGAATATATGAGGGGTATTAAAAAAATTATTGGATTTTTTTTAATTTTAAAAAAAGTTTTGTTTAAGCTTATAGTATAAACTTTTATGAAATCTGTAAGCATTTTTTCCTCCTTTCGTTTTATTATAAATTATTGGCAATTTTATTACAATTAAAAAACCCATGCTGTTTAACATGGGTTTTGATTTCTAAGCTCCTAAGTATGCTTTTTTTACTATTGGATCTGACATTAATTCTTTGCTTTGTCCTTCTTTAATTATTTTTCCTGTTTCCAGGACATAGGATCTGTCTGATATTTTCAGTGCCAAGTTTGCGTTTTGTTCTACTAATAGTATGGTTGTTCCTTCTTTGTGAAGAAATTTTATTACTTCAAATATTTTTTCTACAAATAGTGGTGATAGCCCCATGGATGGTTCATCTAATAAAAGGAGCTTTGGTCTACTCATTAGGGCTCTTCCCATGGCGAGCATTTGTTGTTCTCCTCCTGAGAGCGTTCCTGCCATTTGATCTTTTCTTTCTTCAAGAATTGGGAATTTTTCATAAATTGCATTTATATCTCTGTTTAAATTCTCTGGTCCGTCTTTTATTGTAAAGGCTCCAAGTTTTAAGTTATCAAGAACGCTTAAGCCTGTAAAAATTCTTCTTCCTTCTGGCACTTGAGCTATTCCCATTTCTGTTATTTTATTGGATTTTATTTTTGTTATGTTTTCTCCTAAAAAAGAAATTTTGCCACTTTTTATTGGAACTAAACCTGATATGCTTTGTAGGGTCGATGTTTTTCCGGCTCCATTTGCACCTATTAAGCATACTATTTCTCCCTCATTTACATTTAATGATATTCCTTTGATGGCGTGAATATTGCCATAAAATATATTTAAATCTTTTATTTCAAGCATTGTCATTCTGTATCTCCTGTTCCAAGGTATGCCTTTATAACATCTTTATTATTAATAACTTCTTTGGGATTTCCTTGAGCAAGGATGCTTCCATAGTTTAAAACCATAAGTCGTTCGCATATTCCAAGTACCAGATTCATATCGTGTTCTATTAATAATATGGTTATGTTAAATTTATCTCTTATTAATTTTATTGTTTCCATGAGTTCTTCTGTTTCGCTGGGATTCATTCCGGCCGCTGGTTCGTCAAGTAAAAGCAGTTTTGGGCTTGTTGCCATGGCTCTTGCTATTTCAAGTTTTCTTTGTTGTCCATAGGGAAGAGCGTTGGCTGAAAAGTTTGCATATTTATCAAGATTAAATATTTTTAAAAATTCCAATGCTTTTGTGTTTATTTTATATTCTTCATCCCAATAGGATTTAGTTCTAAACATTCCTGCTCCTATGCCATAGTGCATATCTTTGTTTGAAGCTATTCTTACATTGTCAAGAACTGAAAGGTATCCGAATAGTCTTATGTTTTGAAATGTTCTTGCAATTCCCATTTTTACAAGTTTGTGGGGTGCTATTCCATTGATTTTTTCCATGGATTCGCTTCCTGCCACTCCCTTTTGATATAGGAGGATTTGACCTTCAGTTGGTGCATATACTCCTGTTATTAAGTTGAAAACTGTGGTTTTTCCAGCACCATTTGGTCCTATAAGTCCTAAAAGTTCTCCTTGATTTATTGTCATATTAAAGTTGGAAACTGCCTTTAGTCCTCCAAAGGTTATTCCTACATTTTCACACTTTAGGATTTCTGTCATTTTTGGCACCTTCCTTTCTATTAACCATAGCTTTTACAAGGCCTGTTAAGGAAAATTCTTTTCTTCCTAAAAGGCCTTCTTGCCTAAATATCATCATCAATATTAAAAGCAAAGAGTAGGCTATCATTCTATAATCTGATACGCTTCTTAAAAATTCTGGTATTATCGTTAGTACGAAGGATGAGAAAATGGCTCCTGTAAATGAACCCATTCCTCCAAGAACTACCATTACAAGAATATCAAAACTTTTATTGTAATCAAAAACTTTTGCTCCTATTACTCCTATGTTACTTGCATACATGGCTCCTGCAATTCCTGCAAAGAAGGCCGATAATGCAAAAGCGAAAGTTTTATAATATGTTACGTTTATTCCGCTGCTTTCAGCTGCTATTTCATCTTCACGGATGGCAAGGACAGCTCTTCCATGCCTTGATGTCATAATAGAAAACATAAGGGCTACGCAAATACACATTAGAAGATAAATAATTGCTAAATTTTGCATTTTTGGTATTCCGGATAAGCCTTGTGCTCCCCCTAAAAATTCTGTGTTTTCTATTAATACTCTTATAATTTCTCCAAAAGCAAGTGTTACTATGGCAAGATAGTCCCCTTTTAGCCTCAGTGCTGGTATTCCAATTAAGATACCTATTAAACAAGCAAGACTTCCTCCTAATAAAAGAGATATTAAATATCCTCCAAGTCCATTTAGAATTCCAGATTTTAAAAACATTGCCGCTGTATAGGCACCTATTGACATAAATCCTGCATGTCCTAGGGTTATTTGTCCTAAGTTACCAACGGTTATATTTAATGATACTGCCAAAATTATATTTATACATACAAGTCTTAAAACTGTGAAGGAATATTTGTTAAGTATTCCTATTTTTGAAAGACCCATTATTAGTCCGTATAAAATCACAAGTAAAATTATTGTTAAAACATAAATACCTTTTTTTTGTCTTGTCATTATACTTTCTCCTTAGTATTTTTTCCAAGTAATCCTGTGGGTTTAAAAATCAAAACAAGTATTAGCATACTGTATACTATGGCGTCAGCAAGACTTGAAGATATATAGGCTTTTGTTAGGGTTTCAACAATGCCCAGTAAAAATCCTCCAAGAACTGCTCCAGGAATAAGTCCTATCCCCCCTACAACTGCAGCTGTAAATGCTTTTATTCCCAAAGCTGAACCCATTAAGGGTTGAACTTGAGGATAGGCTGCAAGGTATAAAAGTGATGCTATGCCTGCAAGAAAGGATCCTATGGCAAAGGTCATGGTTAAAGTATTATCCACATTTATTCCCACAAGGGCTGCTGCTCCATAGTCTTCAGATGTGGCGATCATAGCCTTTCCATATTTTGTCTTTTTCATAAAAAATTGCAAAAGAACAGTCAATATTACAGTTGAAATAATGGTAATAATGACAGAGCTCGATATCTGGGATCCTCCAACTTGAATTTTTCCATTGAATATAGGTGGAAGAGATACGGCATTAGCTCCTATAAATTTCATTACTAAATTTTGTAGTAGAAGAGAAACTCCTATTGCAGTTATAAGATTTGAAATTTTAGGACTTTTTCTTAAAGGTTTATAGGCGAGCCTTTCTATTAAGATTCCAATTATTGTACATATTATAGCTGATGGAATAACTGCTATATAGAATGGTAAACCCCTTTCTTGTAATACAAGTCCTATTGTGTAAGAGACTGTATAGGCACCTACCATTATTACTTCACCATGGGCAAAGTTTATAAGAAGGGCTATTCCGTAAACCATGGTGTATCCCAGAGCTACTAATGAATATACAGAGCCTATTTGTAGTCCGTTTAATATTTGTAATAAAAAATCCATTTATCCTCCTTAAAAAAAATAATGACGGTTAAAAAACCGCCATTATTATGATTTGTCTTATGGTTCTACTGTTGAATCGTAAGCATATTTTCCATCAGTGATTTTTATAATTGCAGCTGATTTTATAGGATTGTTATTTTCTCCAAATTTGATGTTTCCTGTAACACCTTCTATACTTGCAGATTTAAGAGCTTCTACAAGGTCTGAGTATTCCATTGATTTTGCCTTTTCAAAAGCTTCTTTGTATAAATAAACTGCATCATATCCTAATGCCGAAAAACTTGATGGATCTTGTTTGTATTTTTCTTTGTAGGCTTTTACAAAGTTTTGTACTTTTTCAGATTTGTCGTCAATTGAATAGTGATTTGTAAAATATACTCCTTCAATATCGGATTCACTTCCTTTAGCAACTACATTTAAAACACCGTCCCATCCATCTCCACCGATTATTTTTGATTTTAAGCCGACACTTTTTGCTTGTGATGCAATTAAAACATCATTTTCATAATAATCGGGAATCAAAAGTACATCTGGATTTTTTGAGCTTATATTTGTAAGTTGTGCTTTAAAATCTTTATCTTGAGCTCCGTAGCTTTCTTCAGCTACAACTTCCAAACCAAGGCTTTTTGCTTGTTCTTTAAATGCTTCCGCAACACCCTTTGAATAATCGTCAGATGAGTTGTTTAAAATTGCAACTGACTTTGCTTTTAAATTTTTTCCTGCAAAATTTGCAAGAATTTTTCCTTGTAAGGGGTCTGTAAAGCAAACTCTAAAGACATTGTCCTTGTTTTCAGTTATAGAAGTCATTGTACCTGTCGGTGTTAAAATAGGTATCCCGTCCGATGTTGAGTTTTCAGCAACTGCAAGAGCTGGTTTTGAAGTTATAGGTCCTAAGATTGCATTAGCTCCTTCTTCTACAAATTTACTATAAAGAGTTACTGATTCAGTTGCATCTCCCCTATCGTCTTCCGACTTATAGTCAATTTGTTTTCCTCCAACTCCACCATTCGCATTGATTTCATCAATTGCAAGCTGAATTCCTTGTTCTGTAGAAGTACCATATACTGCAACAGAGCCTGTCTTTGGAATGATACCTCTAATTACAATACTGTCAGTTTCTCCCTTTGATGCGGTATCTCCTCCAGATTTGTTAGACTGTGAAGAACTTGAACCGCATGCTGTTAGTAAGGTCATTAATACTAATAAAATAGCAAGCTTCTTCTTCATTTTTTCCTCCATTTTTTAAAATTTTCATTAGTATAACACCAAAAAGACTTAAATACCATACCTAATTAAAGCGTTTAAGTGATTTCTTTTATGCTAACCTTTGCATTTATTTATTAAAAATCATTTTAAATATTGATTCCATCCCATTTACCCCTATAATTCACTAAAGTAATTTTATGAAATTGTTTTATCACTTTTTTTTGTAAAAATTTTTTCATAAAAAAAAGAGCTTAGGCTCTTTTTTTACATTTTATCCGGCGATTTAATCCCAAGTAGATTTAAACCTTCTTTTAATACTGTTTTTACTCCATAACATAGGAAAAGTCTTGCATCTTTTAATTTTTCATCTTCAATTAATATTTGTGTGTTTGTATAATATTTATTAAAAGTTTTTGCAAGTTCAATTAAATATCTTGTTACAATGTAAGGTTCATATTTTTCATGAGCATCTATTACTGCCTTTGTGAAGTTATAAAGTATTCTTATAAGATCAATTTCTTCATCACTTTTTATAAGAGAAACATCGATTTTTTTATTAATGTCAAAATTACCCTTTTCTAAAAGTGAAGAGATTCTTGCGTGGGTATATTGGACATAGGGTCCTGTTTCTCCTTCAAAAGAAAGAGATTTGTCCCAATTGAATACATAGTCTTTAATTCTTTGATTAAATAGTTCTTGGAATTTTACCGCTCCTATTCCTACTATATGAGCAAGTTCTCTTTTATTTTCTATTTTTTGTCCCTTTT
>CAMQDG010000077.1 GCA_946999425.1 uncultured Peptoniphilus sp. | reverse complement strand
CTAATTATAAATAAAAAATATTTTACAGGTGGTTTTAGAGCTTTATTTAAGGGTCATCCAAACATGGATTCCCTTGTAGCTATAGGTTCTTTTTCAGCCTTTATATATGGAATTTTTGCCATTTACAGATTGTCAAATGGATTTGTAATGGGAGATGAAGAATTAATTAAAAGATATTCTCATGAATTTTATTTTGAATCAGCAGGCATGATTTTAACCCTAATAACTCTTGGAAAATCCCTTGAAGCAAGAGCAAAGAGAAAAACTACAAGTGCAATTAATTCCCTTATGAATTTAGCTCCTGAAAAAGCTCTTGTAGAAAGAGAGGGAAAAGAAGTTGAAATTGATGCAAAAGACCTTGTTAAGGGAGATTTAGTAATAATTAAACCAGGAGCAAATATTCCAGTAGACGGTAAAATTATTTATGGAAATACAGATATTGATGAATCTGCCCTTACAGGAGAATCTATTCCAGCAAGTAAGGGTCCTGGAGATAAAGTTTATGCAGGAACTACAAATAAAACAGGTTTTATAAAATTTGAAGCAACTGAAGTCGGAGAAGATACAAGTCTTGCAAAAATTATTGAACTTGTTGAAGATGCCAATGCAACCAAAGCCCCTATAGCAAAACTTGCAGATAAAATTTCTGGAATTTTTGTTCCCTGTGTAATTTTAATTGCAATAATTTCAGCACTGTATTGGTATTTAAAAGGGGGAGATTTTGAATTTTCTCTTTCTATTTTAATAAGCGTCTTGGTAATATCCTGTCCCTGTGCCTTGGGCCTTGCAACACCAGTTGCAATTATGGTGGGAACAGGTAAGGGAGCAAAACTTGGAATACTTTTTAAATCTGCGGAAGCTCTTGAAAATTTACACAAGGTAAATACTATTTTAATGGATAAGACAGGAACTATAACCTTGGGAAAACCTCAAGTCAGTCAAATAATTTTAAAAGGCATAAGCCATGATGAGGCGATTAAAATTTTATCAGGACTTGAAAAACATTCCGAACACCCTTTAGGACAGGCTATAGTTAAATATGGAGAAGAAAAAAATTTAGAACCCTATGAATTTAATGAATTCTATTCTTTAACAGGCATGGGAGTTTCTGGAGTTTATAAAGACGAAGCCTATCTTGCAGGAAATTTAAAACTCGTGGAAGAAGAAGAAATAGCAAATGAAGATTTTAAAGAAGAATTAAAAAATCTTTCTCAAAAGGGAATGACTCCAGTTTTTTTAACAGATCAAGAAAAAGTTTTGGCTCTTTTAGGGCTTAGAGATAATGTAAAAGAAGATTCAAAACTTGCCATAAAAATGATGAATGACTTAGGTTTTAAAACCATAATGGTAACAGGAGATAATAAAATAACAGCAAATGCCATTGGAAAAGATTTAAATTTAAGTGAGATTTATGGAGAAATTTTACCTCAAGATAAGGAAAAAATTGTAAGAGATCACCAAAAAAATGGAGATTTTGTCGCCATGGTAGGAGATGGAATAAACGACTCGCCAGCCCTTGCAAGAAGTGATGTGGGAATAGCCATAGGGGCAGGAACCGATATAGCAATTGAATCGGCAGATGTAATCTTAATAAAAAACAGCCTTATGGATATTGTAAATGCCTATAAGTTGTCAAAAGCAACTATAAAAAATATAAAAGAAAATTTGTTTTGGGCATTTTTTTACAATACCATAGGAATTCCCATAGCTGCAGGACTTTTTTACACCTCCTTTGGTCTTAAATTAAATCCTATGATAGGAGCCTTGGCAATGAGTTTTTCATCAGTATTTGTAGTAACAAACGCCTTAAGGCTTAACACTTTTAAGATCCATAAAAACAAATTGGAACAAGACTCCTTTGAAGAAAACAAAGTAATTATAAAAAACTTATAAAAGTTAAAAAAAGTGGCATAATAATATGCCATTTTTTATTTTTGAAAAATTTTAAGCAATGAATATCCTATAAAAACATGATATAATATTTCAAAAGGAAATGTTTTCACATAATAATTAGGAGGCGTATATGGATTATAAAAAAGAGTATGAAGAAAAATTAATCAGTGCAGACAAGGCAGCAAGTCTTGTAAGAAGTGGAGATTATGTTGACTTTGCCTGGTGTGTAAATACACCAGTTGCAATTGATAAGGCTCTTGCAAAAAGAGCTAAAGAATTAAAAGATGTAAAAATCCGTGGTGGAGTTTTACTTTGGGAACCTGAAATTTTTAAGGCTGACCCTAATGGAGATGCATTTGTTTGGCTTTCCTGGCACTCTGGAGGAGCTGACAGAAAAAGAATAAATACAGGCGATGGAGGATTTTATATTCCTCTTAGATATTCAGAACTTCCAAAATATTATAGAGAAAATTGTGAAGTTGATGTTGCTTATATTACAACAACTTCCATGGATGAACATGGATATTTTAATTTTGGACTTTCAGCATCTCATTTAATGGCTGTTATTGAAAAAGCCAAAGTTGTCGTTGTTGAAGTTAATAAAAAAATGGCAAGAGGACTAGCAGGCTTTGAAGCAGATGTCCATATAAGTAATGTAGATTATATTGTTGAAGGGGATAACCCTGATCTTGGAAAACTTCCAAAAGGTTCTTTCGGACCTGTAGATGAAAAAGTTGCAGAGCTTATTGTAGGAGAAATTCCCAATGGAGCTTGTTTACAACTTGGTATAGGCGGAATGCCCAATGCAGTAGGTTCCTTAATTGCTCAATCAGACCTTAAAGATCTTGGAGTTCACACTGAAATGTATGTTGATGGATTCGTTGATATGTACAAAAATGGAAAAATAACCGGAGCTAAAAAACCCATAGATAGATATAGACAGGTTTATGGTTTTGCAGCAGGAACACAAGAAATGTACGACTTTATAAACAACAATCCTCAATGTATGGCTGCACCTACAAGTTATACAAATGATGCAAGAATTATTTCTCAAATAGATAATTTTATTTCCATTAATAACGCCGTAAATATAGATTTATTCGGACAAGTTTCTTCTGAGTCCAGTGGATTAAGGCATATTTCAGGTGCCGGCGGACAACTTGACTTTGTCCTTGGAGCATATTTATCAAAGGGCGGAAAGTCTTTTATTTGTCTTTCTTCAAAATTTATGAATAAAAAAGAAGGAAAAGAAGAATCAAGAATTGTTCCCACTTTATCTTCAGGATCTGCTATAACAGCAGCAAGACCAAACACCCACTGGGTTGTTACTGAATATGGAAAGGTAAACTTAAAGGGCATGTCCACATGGCAAAGGGCTGAGGCTTTAATTTCCATATCAGCTCCAGAATTTAGAGATCAACTAATAAAAGAAGCTGAAAAAATGAATATTTGGAGAAGATCCAACAGATAAATTTAAAAGTGCAGAACTTGTGATAATAACAGGATTTAAAGATAACGATAAAAAAGATGGAACTTATTTCTTTGATCCTACAGGATTATCAACAAGGACACAACTTTCATCAATAATCTACCACTTGGACAACAAATAAAAATTAATAAAAAGATAGAAACCTCGAAATTTTTCGGGGTTTTTATTTTTTTTAAAATTTAAGTTATAATGAAAATATTATAAAAAGAGTGGTGAATATGAGACTTAGAAAAAAACATTTTGCAATACCAGAGATGAAAGAAAACCCCTATGTTTATTTTGAAACTCAGGGCTTAAAAGATTCATGGCAAGAAATTTTTGGCAACGATAATCCCATAAGGGTAGAACTTGGAGGAGGAAAGGGTCAATTTATTTCCATACTTTCTCAAAAAAATCCCAACTATAATTATGTAACTTTTGATAGAGAAACCAATGCCTTTATCTATGCCGGAAGAAAAATAGAAGCCTTAGAAAATAAAAACGTAAGAGCTGTTGCCATAGATATAGAACAAGTAGGGGAGTGTTTTAAGGAAAATACAATTGATAAAATTTATATAAATTTTTGCAATCCATGGCCCAAAGAAAGACACAAAAAAAGAAGGCTGACCCATCCAAGATTTTTAAAAGAATATAAAAAATTCTTAAAAATTGGCGGCACTATAGAATTAAAAGTAGACGACAGAGATTTATTTTTAGAATCTATAAAATACTTTGAAGAAAACGGCTTTGAACCAGTGGAAAAAACCTTAGACATGAAAATGGAAGACTATCCGGACAACATAGTAACAGAATATGAGAGCAAATGGAGAAAAATGAACAAGCCCATTTGTTTTGGAATCTTCAAAAGAATAAAATAAAATTATAAATGTCTGTTTAGACATTTATTTTAAAGTTGAAATTGCAAAAAAAGCTGGGAAATTTTCCCAGCTCTTTTACTATAAGTTTAAAATTATTTTACATTTATTTTAATAGTCCTACTAGTCTTATCCCATTCAATATCCTGTTCAATACCATCATCACTATTACCATTTGTAAGGGAAAAGATTTGTGAAATCGTTGTAAGAGGTAGTAAAATTCTTCCCTTTATACAAAGAACTTTAGAATCAAGTTTTATAATTTTACCATTGGATAAAACAATCTCCTTGCCATCAATTTGAATCTTTGCGCTTAAACCGTCCTTGGTAAATTGAGCAGTCCTTGTAGAAGCATCCCACTTAACCTCAGCTCCGATTAAATCTGAAATAAATCTTAAGGGAAGCATAAGTCTTGAATCTTTAATAATAGGAGATACATCTGTAAATAAGTTTTCATCTTTTCCATTAGCAGATTTACTAAAAGATGTCTCCCCGATTTTTAATACATAAGTTGCAGTAACCTTTGTATTTTTTTCCTTATCCTTTTTATCCTTTTTATCTTTTTTATTAGTTGAAGCATTTCCTATATAAAATTTTCTGTAACTCCTTGAATGATTTAGTGGAGAATCATTCTTTTTTGGTCTTAAATAGGATATTTCAAGATTTCCAGTGTTTGTAGTAAAAAGTCTGCCATTTTTATTTAAAGTTACCCTTATAGGACCATTTTGATTTTCTAAAATAGTTCCATGCTTAGGATCTGTACTTATAGAATTTGATGCAAAATCATTAAATTTAACTTCTTTTTTAAGTCCATTTTGATCCACCAAGTTTATGGAAAGCTTTGATAAATCTAATTTTTCTTTAGAAGAATATCTAAGTCTTGGTTGATTTTTAACTTCAATACTTTGAATATAATCAGGTTCAAAGTCGAGGACCTTTATTGTAATTTCATCATCTTTTGCAGAATCGGAACTTAAACTTACAAGGAGGATTTTACCATCATCAGCCTTTGTTAAAGGTCTATCTTCTAAGGGTTTACCATCAAACTTTAAATTAAATTTATTCATTGAATCTTTATAAGAAAATTCTTTTTCGTTGTCATTAGTATCAGTTAAAACAATTTTAAGATTATCTAAATCAAGTTTATCGCCAGCAATATAAGTCTTTTTAGTATCTTCCTTAAAGGATAGGGTCTTAATATTACTTTCATCAAGAATACCTGATGTAACTGATAAAGGCTTTGTTTCTGCAGGAGGTACATTTCTTGTAGATGAAGTAGTAGAAATTTTAATCTTTTTTCCGTTGTCCTCTTGCCTTAGAACCTGTCCATTTTGATAGTTAGTTGTCAAACCATAGTCACTAAAATCTGCAAACTTAACTACTATATTTTTATAGTTATTATCTGCTAAAGTTACACTAAGGTTTGAAAGGTCTAATTTATTTTTATTTTCATCACCATATTTGTAATTTAACTTAGGCTGATCAGTACAAGTTATATTTATAATATCGTTTTTGTTAAAGCTTGCTACACTTTGTATAGGAACATTACCATATTCAATACCAGTATTTCCTTGTGCATGGGTATTAGTTGGAAGTATAGCCGGTATCATCACAAAAGCTAAAGCTAAAGATAGGGGTTTTTTAAAATTATTATTCATTTATTAAGCTCCTTTTCTTATTTTATAGTTTTAAATTTTTTGTTAAGTTCTTTTAAAGTTAAAGACACTTAGAATAATTATAAAGGGACGTCTTTGTGGTTTTCAACATCCAATTATTAAGATTTGTCCAAAGAATTTTTTGAAAAATTCTAAGATTTTTCTTAGAAAAGATAAATAAAATTTTTTATGCTATAGGTAGAGCATTTTTAAAATTTATTTTAAATTTTTATTTTTATTTTGTTTTTAATTTTTCAAAATACATTTTTTCTCTATTTATTCTTTTTCATTTTTTTATTTTGTTTTAATAAATTC
>CAMQDG010000076.1 GCA_946999425.1 uncultured Peptoniphilus sp. | reverse complement strand
TTACATAACTCTCAAACATCGTTTGGTATTTCTACATTTTTTCCACCGTTTTAGACCTATATGAAATTACATAACTCTCAAACAATAATATTCCAGATTTATCAAAAACTGAAAGTTTTAGACCTATATGAAATTACATAACTCTCAAACTCACCCCTTAAATTACTACATCAAGTTCAAGTTTTAGACCTATATGAAATTACATAACTCTCAAACCGTGCTCACAAAATATAGGTGTTTTGTTAGTTTTAGACCTATATGAAATTACATAACTCTCAAACAGCTCTATCTAAACACTCAATAGGATCCATGTTTTAGACCTATATGAAATTACATAACTCTCAAACTTCATATCATACTCCTTTGTTTTTTGACGGAGTTTTAGACCTATATGAAATTACATAACTCTCAAACGGCAAGATAAGAAAAGAAGTTTTTAGAAAAGTTTTAGACCTATATGAAATTACATAACTCTCAAACAGCTAACGGACAATTAAGAACAGCAAAACAGTTTTAGACCTATATGAAATTACATAACTCTCAAACTTAGTGATTTTAAAGTTTTCAAAGGTGCAGGTTTTAGACCTATATGAAATTACATAACTCTCAAACGATTTCCGACTACTAAAACATCTTCAGGAAGTTTTAGACCTATATGAAATTACATAACTCTCAAACGAACGCAAGAAATGAAATTAAAAGATTTTTGTTTTAGACCTATATGAAATTACATAACTCTCAAACGGCACCCAGTCAGGTACTTTGATTTTGTTAGTTTTAGACCTATATGAAATTACATAACTCTCAAACTAAGACTGTAATACCTAAAGAAATTGTATTGTTTTAGACCTATATGAAATTACATAACTCTCAAACCAAAAGGTGATAAAATAGCCTTATCGGGAAGTTTTAGACCTATATGAAATTACATAACTCTCAAACTATTATTCATCTGTTGTCACCCCCAAGCTTGTTTTAGACCTATATGAAATTACATAACTCTCAAACCACGAAGCAGAATCTATAAAATTGATATTTGTTTTAGACCTATATGAAATTACATAACTCTCAAACGTTGTGGCCGTATATCCCCTTACTTTAGAGGTTTTAGACCTATATGAAATTACATAACTCTCAAACTTATCTCCATTGTATTTTTTTAAAATTTAAGTTTTAGACCTATATGAAATTACATAACTCTCAAACCTCAAATTCGAAATTCGAGAGTTAATAGATTTGAAGATCCTATATTTCACATAAATCTTTATCGACTATTTTTAAGTTTTCAGAAGAGTTGACTTCTCTTCTTATTGTGTTTTGTAGGGCTAAAACTTTAATATCATTGTATTCTAAAAATTTTTCTAATTCAAGCAATTCTTCTTCATATAAAAAGCTATCTAAATTTATTATTATAAATAATTTTTTTCCTAATAATTCATAAGATACTTTTATATATTCTGTTAACCTTTCTAATACTGAGGTTTTTTCATAATCAAATTCTATTGTTATTGCTTTAAATAAGTTTTGATAACTTATTTCTCCTGATGAAAGGGAAAATCTTGACCTATATATTAAGTCATCTGTTATATTTGCTATTAAGCTTTCTAAATCTACTTTTTTTAAATACATATCTTGAGAATTTAAATCTTCTTCAAGTTCTGTATAGAGTTTTTTAAGTATAGATGAAGAGTTCGCTTCTATATTAAATACATCAAATATCATTTCTACATTTTTTGACATATCTAATTTTTTAAAGTCTTCTATTATCTCAAATTTTTCGTTTTCTTTGTTTGTTGCTTCCAACAATCCTCTTACAAATGATGCAAATTGCTTAGTATCTTCTATTACAAGTGTATTTATTGTTTTAGATTTTATTTCCATTGAATTTTCAAGGTATTCTGTGACTAAATTCATAGTATTATAAGTCTCCTGTCATCTGTTATATATTCTTCTGATATTTCTCCTACCAATATTTCCATTCTTGAAAATTGTTTTTCTGTTATCATAAACATCTGTACAAGACCTTTTGGTGGCTTATTTTCTCTCACTTTATTGGCTATTAAATTTGCCGCGCTTTGATTTAAGGCTATTTTAGAATATACCGACTCTTGCATCATCATAAATCCATTTTTTATTAAAAACTTCCTAAATATTCTATAATTTTTCATATCCACTTCATTTGTTGTAGGAAGATCGAACATTACCATTATTCTCATGTATCTATAACTCATAACTTGGAAACCTTAATAGAGAAACATCCCTATTGTTTAGTGCATCGAAAACTGATCTTATGTATATTTCTAAGGCTTGATTTACCCTGCAATACTTATTATCTATGGTGACAAATTCATTTATCAAATTTATAAGTTCTATTTTTTCCTCTTTGTCAAAAGTTTCTATCTTGTTATTATAAACTTGATTATCTACAAGCCATCTCCAGGGTTCTATTAAATCGCTTGATAGGTTAAATTGATTAAATATGTTATCGTGAAATATTCCTATTTGTGTCAAGTATCCATTAGATACTACTTGCCTATTTATGGATGCGAGGAGTATTGCATATCCGTAATTTAGTGCTGCATTTATATTTGTATCGTCACTTCTGGAAAAACTTTTTCCAAAAAGTGCATTGAAATAGACTTTGGCAGCATGGCCTTCTCTATTTGTTCCATCTTTTAGTTCTACTTCTTCTATATATTTTTCTAACAGAGCATATTCTGATTTTCCCGATGCTTCAAGGAGATTTTTTTGATTTTTGATTTTTTGCTTGACTATTAACTGCCATACTTCTCCTTTTGTATATTCATCCCACTTAATTTGTAGTCTTATTTTTTCGCTTGTATTGTAGGAGGAGTATAAGGCTGATACTTCTGCAGTTGGATTTCTACTTTCATCACAAAATATTAATTTTATTTTATTCTTTACTATTTCATTTAATAGTGCAAATGTAATTGATGCTTCTGTTGTGTTTACTATTATGTGGGAAATATCTTTTAAATATATCTTTTGAACTCTGTTGCCATCCTGCCTTACGACAAGATGGCTCAGTTTTAGTTCAAGTTTTGCTCTATTATCTATTACTATTATTCGCCAGGTCATAGTTTTAATAAATCTACTTCGTTTTCAAATAGCCCTGTTATGGATTGGTTTATTAGCTTGCATTCTTCGTAATTTAATTTTTTAGGAATGGTGACTACCCCAGTTCTACCACTTAGCCCGATTGCTTTTAAATTACATCCATGGTTATAGCTTTGGAATAGCAATATTATTTGACATAATACATCTATTTGTTCTTCTATTGATAATAATTTGAATTTATCAAATGCTCCTGAAATGTTTTTAGCTTGATTGTTCCTCTTATACGAATATATTCCATTATTTAACTTATCTGCTAATATTTTATATAGTTTGATTAGCTCTTCAGATTTTATATTATCGAATAAAGTAACTTTTATATCTTTATTATCTTTCTTTTTAGCTAAAAACTTATCCATTTTTTTGATTAATTTCTGTTCTTCCTTATTCAGTATCAATTGAACATTGCCTGCAATGATAATAGCATCTCCCGTTTTTCCTTTTATATTATATAAAAATCCATTCACTTTAATTAATGAATTAATTTTTATCTTATCTAATAATATTTTTGGATTTTTAAGTTCTAAATTTTCTTTTAAATATTTATCTACCGCTTCTTTGTTGCTATATTTTTCTTGGTTATAGACTAATATTGGTACTGTTTCTAATGTTCTTTCTCTTCCGGTTTTTCCGTCTGATTCTACAAGGGCAAAGTATGCTGAACTTGCCTTATTATATCCTCCATATTTTTCTATGTCAGATTTTTTTGTATTTTCTTTTTGTGGAATTTGACCTTTTCCTTTTCTCATTAGATTTTGATCATATAGTCCACCTGTCCCTATGTGACTCATTCTTGTGAATCTATAATTCGTGCCTTCTATTTCTTTTTTTACTTTTTTTATTGTAGCTGTTTTTATGCTTCCATTGCTGTCATCTGCTAACCAAGCTGTGTAATTTCCACGAGTTACATTATATTTAAACATATTTTCTAAGTTATAGCTTCTTATATTATCTTTGTCTTTTATGAAATTTATAGGATTTTTTGTGAATTTTGTATTGTAAACATTTCCTACTACTATGTTTAAGTATGCATCATGCATATGATGTAAGTCGTTCACTGTACGGCACTTTATAATATCAAATTCTTGTCTGAATCTGCTTGCATTTTCTGCCTTTGAATATACAATTTCAGAGTTTTTACAAATTTTCTTTAAGAGATTTGCTGTTTCTTTTGTTGCTTGTCTTGTTTCTACTATTTGTCTTTCTATAAATTCTGCAAGTTCTCTTTCTTCAAATGGATTGCGACGGGTCAGCCTTGTATATTTCTTTTGTCCTATTAAACCCTTGTCAAAGAGTATTTTCCAAAATCCATAAGCATTTTTGTTTAATACTTTTTCTGGAATTGGATATTGATTTCCTTTTTCATGATTTAAATTCTTTTTTACCAATACTCTATTTTCCATTGAGTCGTCATATATTTTTGATTTTGGATATATATGGTCTTGATCGTAGATATTGTTACTCTTTAGGTCTGATAATTCTATGGGCTCTAAACTATACATACATCTTCCCAGTTGAGTGTAATAAAGATATAAATTATCCCATCTAAATTTAGATTCTTCTTCTTTATTTATTTCATTTAATAAATAATTGTATCTTTCTTCTCCTATTTCATTTATAAAGGCTTTTTTACCAAATTTATAAAATTCTATTAATTTATTTTTTCGAGATTCTTTCCTATTATTTTTTTCCTCTTTTGCCCTTGCCATTTCTATAAATATTTTTTCTGGGTCAGAGCCTATTATATTTTTAACTTCATCAACAATTCTTAAACTTTGCCATAGCATCCTCTTAACTGATGGTGATAGGTAAATTTCATCAACCATTTCGTAACATAGTTCTCTATTATCTACAGGATTTAGCTTTTCAATTTCTTCTGCAAATGTATAATGCATGCTCAAAAGTTCCATTAAATTTAAATTATGTTCTCTCATAAAATAAATTATATTTCCTGTTTCCCCTGTTTCTTTATCAATGCCTTCTATGCCTGTTAAGAGTTTTTTACTAAGCCTACCCCAATCTTTATAGTTTAAAGATGCTATCTTTTTTATTTCATCATCTGTAAAATCATTTTTATATGCTGATTGAATTTTCTTTTTTAAATAGGACTTGTCATCAACATAAAGTACTATAAGTTTAATTATTTCTTCAATTTTTTCACGATAGTCGTCCCTGTCTACCTTATTTCCAATTATATTTTTAAAATCAATATAAGAATTTAGCCCTTGTTTAAAATCGCCATCTGTTCCTGATAATAATATGTCTTCTGTTATGTTAAAATCTTTTTTTATAAGATTTGATACAGCTTTTAATGTTACTTTTTTTCTTGTTTTAAATAGTTCCTCGAAGATGGCTTTTTTCATATCTTCTGTTATTGGAAATGAATTTAATTTTAAATTGTTAAGTTCATTTAAAACCATAAATTCATTATAAATAAGAGATGCTTTCGGAAGTACTTTTTCTTCTTTTAAATATGTGCATCTTCCTATTAATCTGTCTATAAATTCTTCTCTTGAGGAATCTAAATCTACAACATCTTTAAAATTCCAAGGTTTTATTTTTGTATTATTTCTTTTAATCCATGCATATTTTGAGTCTGGATTTAGTGGTCCAACATAATATGGAATTCTAAATTCCATTATGGATTCTATTTTATCTTTCACTGTGCCATACTTGTCTATCTCATTTAAAAATTCATAATATTTTGATTGATTTTCTAATATTTTTTTAAGTTCCATAAGCTTCAGTTGATAAGGTATTACGCCATTATCTGAAGATTTTAATTTAGGCATGAAAGTTTTTAGCTCAATATCTCTAAGAATTTGATCTATAATAATTAAATCTTTATTGTTTGTATCTAAAGAATTTAATTTCTTATTTTTTATTGTTTCTAAATACTTTTTAATAAATTTATAAAAATCCTCTTGATTTGTAAATTTACTTGCCTTTACCCTTTTATTATTTGTAATACTTGATTTTGTATAAGATACATAATTATCAGTTATTTCTTTATTTCTAAATATATTTCCAAATTCTAATGGTAAATATTTTTTAATTATATTTTTTAATTTTTTAAGTTCTTCTCCATG
>CAMQDG010000075.1 GCA_946999425.1 uncultured Peptoniphilus sp. | reverse complement strand
AAATTATAAAAGACAAAACAAAAGTCGAAGATATGGGATTTTTTTCTAAGAATAAAGGCCCCAAATATCTAAGAATAAAAGGATGTATTAAATAAATTCCAAAAGAGCACTTTGAAAAAATTAAAATAATTTTTTCGGTGCTTTTTTTAATGGAAGAAAAATTAATATTTTTAAAAAATAAAAATATTAAAAAAGATTGCAAAAACACAATAATGTTAAAATTATCAAAAAAAATCATAATAGAAGAATTTTTAATTTTACTGAAATGGAAAGTTAAAAATCCGTTAAAAATTGAAACGCATACAAAAATTAAAAATAAAATTAAATTATTTTTTAAAATAAAATCAAATATTTTGTTAAAATCCTTTTTTAAAAAATAACCTAAAGCAAAATAAATAATTATATTTCCGAAAAAATAAATTCTTAAAGTCGAATATAAATTATATAAAGTCGGATGATTTAAAATATTTATAAAATTTGAAAGACTGTAAGAAATAGGACCAAATAAAATCATAAAGACCATCATATAGTTAAAATATTTTTCAGGTAATTTTTTTAATCCATATAAAAAAGGGGATAACAAATAGCACCAGACAGCAGCCATAAGGTACCAAAGGTGATAGTTCGATGATAAAAATAAATTTATAAAATTTTTAAAAGAAAAATGTCTTAAAATTGCAGGAAAAGTATAAAAAATAGACCAAATTATAAAAAGAATATATATGTGCAAAGATTTTTTTAAAATATAAGTAAGATTTTCTTCCCTTGAAAGAAGAAAATATCCACTAAGCATTAAAAAAACAGGAACACTTGCACGAGTAAAGCTATTTATAAAAGATAAATATAAAAAATTATTATCTGAAAAATTTTCAAGGGGCCAAAAAAAAGCACTTGTATGTAAAACAACAACTAAAAAGGCAAGAAAAACCCTCATTAAATCAAAATTAATTTGTCTTTTCAAAACATTTCTCCCAAATTCATTTATTTAATTCATTGTAGCAAAATAATTAAAAATTAACAATTTTTATAATCCTGTGTAAAATATATTAAATTTTTTATTTAATAGTTGACATAAAAAAACAATTTTGCAATAATAAATTTAATAAATCGAACTTAAAGTTTAATATATGAGGCGAAAAAATGGATATAGGAAAT
Organism: uncultured Peptoniphilus sp.; assembly: GCA_946999425.1. GTDB lineage: Bacteria > Bacillota > Clostridia > Tissierellales > Peptoniphilaceae > Peptoniphilus_B. Next base: position 5,139 of record CAMQDG010000075.1, on the reverse strand, counting down.
AAATTAAAATTTTTAAGAATTTCTCAAAATTTAACCCAAGAAGAACTTGCCAACAGAAGCGAGCTGACAAAGGGATTTATTTCTCAAGTTGAAAGAAACTTAACTTCACCAAGTGTTGTTACTCTTATTGACATACTTGAAGCTTTGGGAACAAGTCCAAATGAATTTTTCTCCGATATGGAAGAAAAAATTGTTTTTAAAGAAGAAGATTATTTTGAAAACGAAAATGATGAGCTTAAATATAATTTACAATGGATTGTACCAAATGCACAAAAAAACTTACTTGAGCCAACATTAATAACAATTAAACCGGGCGGAAGAAGTGAAGAGATTCCTCCCTTTGAAGGTCAGGTAATGGGATATGTCTTAAAGGGAAGTATAGAACTTGTATTTGGAGAAAATATTCAAAAATTAAAGTCTAAAGAGACTTTTTATTTTACTGCAAAAAAAAATCACTATATAAAAAATACGGCCAAGATAGATGCAAAAGTAATTTGGATAGCATCTCCGCCGAATTTTTAGGGGGAAATATGACAAATAATATTTTAGAAATTAAATCAATTAAAAAATCTTTTTCAGATAATTTAATTTTGAATGATATAAGTTTAAATGTAAAATCAAATGAATTTGTAACTTTACTTGGACCCTCAGGTTGTGGCAAGACTACTCTTTTAAGAATTATAGGAGGCTTTGAAAATCCTGATGATGGACAAGTAATTTTTAATGGAAAGGATATTACAAATTTACCTCCCTACAAAAGAGAAATAAATACAGTTTTTCAAAAATATGCCCTTTTTCCACATATGAATGTTTTTGAAAACATTGCTTTCGGTTTAAAAATAAAAAAATTAGATAATTTTGAAATTACTAATAGGGTTAAGGAATCTCTTTCTATTGTAAGTCTTGATGGATTTGAAAAAAGGACCATAGGTTCCCTTTCAGGAGGTCAACAACAAAGAGTTGCCATTGCAAGAGCCCTTGTAAATAGACCTAAAGTTTTACTTCTTGACGAACCTTTAGGAGCTCTTGATTTAAAAATAAGACAAAAGATGCAAGTTGAGCTTAAAAAAATTCAACAATCTGTAGGTATAACTTTTATATTTGTAACTCACGATCAGGAAGAAGCTCTTACTATGAGTGATACAGTTGTTGTTTTAAAAGATGGAGAAATTCAACAAATAGGTTCTCCTATCGATATTTATAATGAGCCGAAAAATTCTTTTGTTGCTGATTTCATTGGTGAAAGCAATATTTTGCCAGCAATTATGCACGAAGATTATAAGGTAGAATTTTCCAACAATATTTTTACCTGTGTTGATAAGGGATTTAAAAAAGACGAAAGAGTTGAAGTTGTTATAAGACCTGAAGATGTGGAGCTTACCAACAATAAGGGAATGTTAAATGGTAAAGTATTATCCGCAGTTTTTAAGGGAGTTCACTATGAAATGACTGTTGACGTAAACGGGGAAATTTATCTTGTTCAATCCACAGTTGAAAAGAAAGTTGGATCTGATGTAGGGATAAATATTGAACCGGACTTAATTCACGTTATGAGAAAAGAGGCCTAAAATGAGAAAATTTTCTAAACTTTATGCAGTTTGGCTTTTAATGTTTGTCCTAACACCTCTTTTTATAATTGTAATCTATTCTTTTAACGGTAGAGAAGCTATGGGTTTAAAAGATTATGTTTTTTCTTTTGGAAATTTTCAAAGATTTTTTGAACCTATTTATATAAAAATTTTATTAGTATCTGTAGGGGTAGCTGCAACTGCTACAATTTTTTGTTTTTTAGTAGGCTATCCCTGTGCATATTATATTTCAAGGCTTGAAGAGAGAAAGAGAAATAATATGATTTTGCTTTTTGTAGTTCCTATGTGGATGAATTTTCTACTTAGGACTTATGCTTGGCTTACTCTTCTTGGAACAAATGGACTTATAAATAAATTTTTAGGAATTTTTGGAATTGGGCCCTTAAATATTATGTACAATATGACAGCAATAATGCTTGGTATGATTTACAATTTTTTACCCTTTATGGTTCTGCCAATTTACTCGGCCCTTGTAAAAATGGATACATCTTTAATCGAAGCAGCAAAAGATTTAGGGGCAACAGATTCCCAAGTATTTAGGAAAGTTATATTTCCTCTTTCTCTTCCTGGAGTCTATACAGGAATCACAATGGTTTTTATCCCCGCCATTTCATCTTTTGTCATACCAAATTTACTTGGCGGAAATAAATTTTATTTAATTGGAAATTTAATTGAACAACAATATACTTTTACGGGTAATTGGCCTTTTGGATCGGCAGTTTCAGTAATTTTAATAATAATTATGTTAGCAATTTTAGAGCTTCCTAAATTATTTAACAAAAAATTTGTAAGTGATAAGGAGAGCGGAGCATGGTAAAAAAACTTTTTGGAAAAATTTGGACTTATCTTGTTTATATTTTTTTGTATGCACCAATAGCTGTGTTAATTGTTTTTTCTTTTAACGACTCAAAATTAAGGGGATCTTGGCAGGGTTTCACAATGAGATGGTATAGAGAATTAATAGGAGATGAATTAATTTTACAATCACTTTGGACTACAATAAGTGTTGCAATAATTGCAACTTTAATTTCAACAGTTGTAGGCACACTTGCAGCTTTAGGTATTCATGAATTAAGAGGGGCAAGAAAAAAAGCTATACTGGAAATAAATTATCTTCCAGTTTTAAATCCAGATATTGTTACTGCAATTTCTCTTATGGGACTTTTTGGAGTCTTAGGTTTAAACTTAGGCTACCTTACTATGACAATTTCTCACATTGTCTTTTGTCTACCTTATGTTATTTTATCAATTTTACCTAAACTTCAAAGTATGGATCAAAATATGCTTGAAGCAGCCCTTGATCTTGGAGCAACGCCTATGTATGCCCTTAAAAAAGTTGTTATACCACAAATAAAGCCGGGAATAGTAACCGGCGCTTTAATGGCATTTACTCTTTCTTTAGATGATTTTGTAGTTTCATTTTTTAATACAGGTCATGGTGTTTCAAACTTATCAATGACAATTTATTCTATGGCGAGGAAGGGGATAAATCCTTCTATAAATGCCCTTTCAACCTTAATGTTCGCTCTGCTTTTGATACTTTTACTTGTTATAAATAAAAGAAGTGAGCAAAAAGAAAAGAGGATGTTATATGAAGGTCAATAAAATAATTACTTTAAATATATTTTTACTTTTAATAATTGTATTTTTAACTTCATGTAAAAAAAATAATCAATCAGATTCATCTGGAGTTTTAAATGTTTACAATGCAGGATCCTATATTGATCCTATAACTCTTAAAATGTTTGAAAGAGATAGTGGTATAAAAGTTGTATATGATACTTTTAATTCCAATGAAGATTTATATGTAAAACTTGTTCAAAAAGATGACGCCTATGATCTGATTTGCCCATCTGATTATATGATTGAAAGGTTGATTAAAGAAGATAGATTGGCAAAAATTGACTATAAAAATATTCCCAACATAAAAGGAATTGAAAAAGTTCTTTTAAATCCAGCTTATGATAGGGAAAATTTATATACTGTCCCATATTTTTGGGGAACAATGGGGATAATTCAAAACACTTCCATAATAAAAGATAAAATTGATTCTTGGAGTGATTTTTGGAATCCTAAGTACAAGGGAAAAATCATTATGTATAACTCACAGAGGGACTCTATAGCTATTGCACTTAAACATTTGGGTTATTCTATGAATTCAAAAAATTTAAAGGAATTAGAGGCTGCTAAAGAGGCTCTAATAAAACAAAAGCCACTTGTATATGCATACCTTACTGATGATGCAAGAGATATGATGGTACAAGGTGAAGCTGGACTTTGTGTAATGTATTCAGGAGATGCTCTTTTAATGATGAATCAAAATCCCCATTTGAAATATATATTCCCAAAAGAAGGAACTAACATTTGGACTGATGCTTGGTGCATACCTAAAAAAGCCCACAATAAAAAAGCTGCGGAAGAATTTATAAACTATATGTTAAAGCCGGAAATTGCATCTATAAATGCAGCTTGGTGTGAAGGATATACATCTCCTGTCACTGCAGTTAAAAAACTTTTGCCAAAGGAAATAACAGATTCCTATGTTGCATATCCGGACATTAAAAATTTACCTCCACTGGAAGCCTATACGGACTTGGGAGATTTTGTAAAAGTTTATGATAATATTTGGACGGAAGTAATAGCAACAATGAAATAAAAATAAAACTTCAAGATTAAATTCTTGGAGTTTTTTTTAAAATTAAGTTTATAGAATTTATAAGATTTCTTAATTCTTTTAAATTACATAGATTTATGATAAAATACACTGTTGTAAATAAATTAAAAACGAAAGGAAAATATTATGTCAGGACATTCCAAATGGAACAATATAAAAAATAAAAAAGGTAAAGAAGATGCAAGAAGAGGTAAAATCTTTACAAAATTAGGAAGATATATAATGGTTGCCGCAAGAGAAGGCGGTCCGGATCCTGATTACAATCCTTCACTTAAAGTTGCCATAGATAAAGCTAAGGCTGAAAATATGCCTAATGACAATATAGAACGTGCAATAAAAAAAGGATCAGGAGAACTGGGAAGCGATAGCTTTGAAGAAATCACTTATGAAGGTTACGGTCCATCAGGAATAGCCGTACTTGTTCAATGTTTAACGGATAATAGGAATAGGACTGCACCAGATGTTCGCCATGCCTTTGATAAGAATGGTGGAAATTTAGGAACACCCGGCAGTGTATCATTTATGTTTGACAGAAGAGGAATTATAGAAATAGAAAAAAAATCAGATCTTGATTATGATGAACTTATGATGGGAGCTTTGGAACTTGGAGCAGATGATGTTACTGAATATGATGATGCTTATGAAATAATCACAAGTCCAGAAACTTATCTTGATGTAAAAAAAGGTCTTGAAGATTTAAATTATACATTTTCACAATCAGACATAACTTTCCTGCCACAGAATTATGTGAAATTGGAAAATCCAGAAGATATTAAAAAAATGGAAAAATTAATAGATACTCTTGAAGATAATGATGATGCTCAAAATGTTTATACAAATTGGGACATGCCGGAGGAAATACAAGTGGAACTTAAC
>CAMQDG010000074.1 GCA_946999425.1 uncultured Peptoniphilus sp. | reverse complement strand
TTGATGAAAATTTGTATAACTCTATACCAAATACAGATGATTATCAAAAAATTATTTATGAATCAATGAAATATTCTCTTTCATCGGGAGGAAAAAGAATAAGACCTTTATTAACATTAATAAGTTATAAAATTTTTAGTAATGATGACTCCTATGAAAAGATTATCCCTTATGCATGTGCTATTGAATACATTCATACTTATTCATTAATCCACGATGATTTGCCTGGAATGGATAATGATGATATGAGACGAGGCAAGCCAACTAACCATAAAGTTTATAATGAAGCTATTGCTATTTTAGCGGGAGATGGACTTTTAAATTTAGCTGCTGAAACAATTTCTAAAAGATTGGATAAACTTACTGACATTGATGAAATAAAAAATGGCATTAAAGCTATGAGATATATTTTCACATGTTCAGGAATTCAAGGAATGGTTGCAGGGCAAACAATTGATATAGAACTTAAAGAATCTGACATGTCAAGAGATGTTTTTGAGTCACTGTATCGTTTGAAAACGGGAGCTTTAATTAGGGCAGCTCTTGTTTGCGGAGCCATAATTGCAGGAGCTGACGACAGTGAAATTATAGCCCTTGAGAGATATGGCAATTCCATAGGGCTTGCTTATCAGGTTAAAGATGATATCTTAGATTATGAAAGTGATATAAATTCAAAGAATATGACTCTTTCAAGAATTTTAAATAAAGATGAACTTAAAGATTTTATGGAAGAGATTTATCAAGAAACTTTAAACAGCCTTAAAAGTATAGATAAAAATACTGATGAACTTGTGGAAATTGCAAAGCAATTAATGAATAGGAGTTATTAATGACAAAAATAAGAGCAGATTTGCTTTTATACAATCAAGGACTTGTAGATTCAAGGGAAAAAGCTAAAAGGCTAATCATGGAAGGAAAAGTTCTTTGTGGAACTAAAAGGATTGATAAGCCTGGTGAACAAATTGAAGATTTTGAAATTTTAACAGTAAATTCAGATCAAATACAGTATGTTTCAAGAGGTGGATTAAAATTAGAAAAGGCAATAAAAGAATTTAACCTTAATTTTTCTAATTTTATATGTGCTGATATAGGTGCTTCAACTGGAGGATTCACGCACTGTATGCTTATAAACGGTGCAAAAAAGGTTTATTCTATTGATGTAGGCTATAATCAACTTGATTATAAATTAAGAATTGACGATAGAGTAATTGTACTGGAAAGAACAAACATAAGATATATAGATAATAATTTAATAAGTGATGAAATAGATTTTATATCAATTGATGTTTCATTTATATCATTACAACTTGTTTTGCCAAAAGCATATGAAATTTTAAAAGATGGATCTTATCTTGTGGCTTTGATAAAACCACAATTTGAAGCAGGAAAAGAAAAAGTTGGCAAGAATGGAATTATAAGGGATTCTAAAGTTCATGCAGAAGTATTAAACAACACTTTAAATTTTGCAGAAAAAATAGGTTTTTCTATACAAGGCTTAACTTACTCACCTATAAAGGGGACTAAAGGAAATGTAGAATTTTTAGTTCTACTAAAGAAGTCTTCTGAACCATCAATTGATTTAAATATTGATTCTATAATTAAAAGCACTGGAGAATTGGAGTAATTTATGCTAATTGAACTTAAAATAGAAAATTTTGCGATTATTGAGAATTTAACAATTGAATGGGGCTCAGGGTTAAATATTTTAACAGGAGAAACAGGTTCAGGTAAATCTATAATAATAGATGCACTTGGTATGGTTTTAGGTGGAAGGACTAATAAGGATTTTATAAAAACAGGAGCTGATTTTGCATATGTTGAAGCTGTTTTCAGTTTTTATAATGAGGATTTATCAAAATTTTTATCTGAAAATGGATTTGAAATAGGAGAACTAATAGTTTTATCAAGGCAAATAAATAGAAATAAACCATCTATAACTCGTATTAATGGCAGAGTTGCAACGCAAAGCGTAATGACTTACATATCTTCAAAATTAGTTGATGTGTATGCTCAGGAAGAAAATCAATATTTAATGAGTCCAAAAAATCAGATGGATTTATTAGATGACTTTTGTAGTATTGAGCATAAAAGAAAGCAGGAAAAGCTTCTGAATTTATTTGAAGAAATAAAAAAATATGAAGAAAAAAAAGTAAGCCTTGAAAATTTTGAATCAAGTAGAGAAAGAGAAATAGATTTACTAACTTATCAGATAAAAGAAATAGAAGATGCAAATTTAACATCTTATGATGACGAAGAATTAGAAAATGATTTTAAAAAGTTCAGCAACAGCTCTTTAATAAGAGAAAATCTTGAAGCTACTTTAAATTTATTAAGAGGTGACTATGAAGTAAGCGCAGTTGAAGATGGAATTGATAAGGCAGTCTCATTTTTTAGTAATATAAAAAGATTTGAACCAGATTTAGATGAAATTTACAAAGAATTGGAAAGTATAAGATTCAATATAAGTTCAGTTTATAAAGAAATTGAAAGTTATCTTGAAAGCATGGAAATAGATCAAGAAAAATTTATTTATTTAGAAGCCCGTATAGACACTGTAAACAATTTAAAAAAGAAATATGGGTATAATATTGAACAGATAAATAAATTTAAATCTGAGGCCGAATTAAGGCTTAAAGAATTAAAAAACTTTGAAGAAAATTTAAATAATATAAGCCAAAAAATTGATGAACTTTATAAGGAAAGTTTAAATTTAGCACAAGAGATTTCCAAGGATAGGAAGACTGTATCAAAATGGTTGGAAGAAAATGTTGAAAAGGAAATCTCAAAACTTAACATAAACAATGCAAGATTTAAAATAAATATTTGTGAAAAGGAATTGTCTTCAACTGGTATTGATAGAATTGAATACATGATATCTACAAATATAGGTGAGGATTTTAAATCTTTAAGTAAAATTGCTTCTGGGGGAGAAATGTCAAGAATAATGCTTGGATTTAAATCAATTATTGCAAGCAAAGATAATATACCGACAGTAATTTTTGATGAGATAGATTCTGGAATAAGCGGAATCACAGCTAATATAGTAGGAAAAAAAATAAAAGAACTTTCTCACGACAGACAAGTTATTGTAATTTCTCATTTACCTCAAATTGTGTCAAAAGCTAATTCTCACTATAAGATTTATAAAGAAATAAATGAAAATAAGACAAGAACTTATGTTAAAAAATTAAAAAATTCTGAGAGAATTGATGAGATTGCAAGACTTATAGGTTCAGAAGAAATTACAGATCTCACCCTAAAAGCTGCAAGAGAAATGATAGAAGGAGTAGAAAATGACTGAAACAACTATAAAATCAGAAAAAATATATAGTGGGAAAATTTTAAGTGTAAAAGTCAATACAGTTGAGTTACCTGATCAAAAGTATTCTAAAAGAGAAATAGTACTTCATGATCCAGCGGTGTGTATTGTAGCTAAAAATAAAGAAAAAATTATTTTAGTTAAGCAATATAGAATTTCTGTAGATAAAGAAATTTTAGAGATTCCCGCAGGAATGATTGAACCAGGAGAAGCTCCTAAAGAAGCAGCTATAAGAGAACTAAGAGAAGAGACCGGTTATGAAAGTAAAAATATAGAGTATGTGACGGAATTTTATTCATCTCCGGGATATAGTTCAGAAAAAATATATTTATTTTATGCTGATAATTTAGAACTTAAAGAGCAAAATTTAGATGAAGAAGAACAGATAGAGGTTTTAGAGGTTTCCATAGATGAAGCTTTAAAAATGATTGAAGTAGGAGATATAATGGACTCCAAAACTATTGCTGGAATACTTCTTTATAAAAATTTTAAAGAAAAAAAGGATGTTAAAAATGAATAAAACATATGAATATATTTTAAGTAGAATAAAAAACAAACCTGAAATAGGAATAATATTAGGTTCAGGACTCGGTAATTTAGCTTCACAGATAAATGATCCAATTGAAATAAACTATAAGGATATTCCTGATTTTCCAACTTCAAGTGTAAAAGGGCATAGCGGAAAATTGATTTTTGGAAAATTATCAGGGAAAAATCTTGTAGCAATGCAAGGAAGGATTCACTACTATGAAGGGCAAGGTATCGACAAAACAGTTTTTCCTACAAAAATATTATGTCAATTAGGAATTAAATATTTAATCGTAACAAACGCTTGTGGAGGAGTAAATACTTCTTTTACTCCAGGAGATTTAATGATTATTAAAGATCATATAAATTTTACTGGGGTAAATCCATTAATAGGACCGAACGATGATACAATAGGTCCAAGATTTCCAGACCAATCTTTTACTTATAATAAAGAATTAAGAGATATAGCTAAGAATGTTGCCAAAGAATTAAATTTTGAATTGAAAGAAGGAGTATATATGTGGTTTACAGGACCTGTATATGAAACTCCGGCTGAAGTTAGGATGGCAAGAATAATGGGGGCTGATGCAGTAGGAATGAGCACTGTTCCTGAAGTTATAGTAGCTAATCACAGAGGAGTTAAAATTTTGGGGATTTCGGCTATAACAAATATGGCTGCTGGAATTTTAGATAAGCCTTTAAACCATGAAGAAGTCATTGATGTTTCTTCTAAAATTCAAGATAAATTTGAAAATTTAGTTAAAAAAATTATTGAAAAAATGTAGGTGCAATATGAATATTTATGACATTATTGAAAAGAAAAAACATGGACAAGAATTGACAAAAGAAGAAATAAATTATTTTGTTGATGGATATACAAAAGGAGAAATTCCCGACTATCAAATATCTGCATTATTAATGGCAATATGTTTAAAAACTTTAAATTTAGATGAAACTGTAAATTTAACAAATGCCATGCTTAATTCTGGCGAACTTGTTGATTTAAGTAAAATTAAAGGCATAAAAGTCGATAAACACTCTACAGGAGGAGTTGGAGATACTACAAGTTTAGTTTTAGGGCCTCTTGTTGCAAGTGCAGGTCTTGTTTTTGCAAAAATGAGCGGAAGAGGACTTGGTCATACTGGAGGAACTCTTGATAAAATAGAATCTATTCCAGGAATGAGAATAGATTTACAAATGGATGAATTTATTAATAATTCTAATAAAATAGGTATTTCAATAATAGGTCAAACAGCAGATATTACACCTGCAGATAAAAAGTTATATGCTTTAAGAGATTCAACTGCTACTGTAGATAATATAAGTCTTATAGCATCATCTATAATGAGTAAAAAATTAGCGGTTGGAGCAGATGCTCTTGTTTTAGATGTAAAAGTAGGGTCAGGAGCCTTTATGAAAGATGTTGAAAGTGCAACAAAACTTTCAGAGATTATGGTTAGTTTAGGAAAAAAATTTAACCATAAAACAAAAGCATTAATAACTTCCATGGATGAGCCTCTTGGATTTGCTGTGGGGAATTCTTTAGAAGTTATTGAAGCTATAAACACATTAAAAGGACAAGGCCCTGAAGATTTAAAGCAACTTTGTCTTGCTTTGGGCTCAAAGCTTTTACTTATGTCTAATCTTGTGGATAATGAAGACCAAGCTAAAGAAATATTAGAAACCAATATTAAAAATGGCAAAGCTTTTGAAAAATTTAAAGAATTTGTTGAGGCTCAAGGTGGAGACATTTCTTATATTGATGATATAAGTAAGTTTAAGCTGTCAAAATATAAAGTTGAAATTGTATCAAAAGAAGAAGGCTATGTTAAAAAGATAGATGCACTGTTAATTGGTGAAATTGCAAGAGATTTAGGAGCAGGAAGAATAACAAAAGAATCTAAAATTGATTTAGGTGCTGGAATAATTTTAAATAAAAAAATAGATGATTTTGTTAAAAAAGGAGAATTACTGGCAACTTTTTACACTGACAAAGAAAAAGATATAAACTTACAGGTAGAAAATATATATAAAGCCTATGAAAAAGGAAAAAAAAATAAGGAAACACATAAATTAATTTATAAGGAAATAGATTAAAAAATGAGAAATTTAGACATACACAACTTGCTAATAACAATACTTGCATTACTTTTATCAATTATTCCTCATGAAGTTGCCCACGGCTATATGTCATATAAACTGGGAGATACAACGGCAAAAGAAGATGGCAGATTATCTTTAAACCCACTTAACCATATAGATCCATTGGGGCTTCTTTCAATGATTTTATTCAAATTCGGATGGGCTAAAGCTGTACCTATAGATTTTTCACGAATAAAAGGAAATAAGAATGTAGGAATATTTTTAATAAGTATAGCTGGAGTAGCAATGAATTTTATAATAGCCTTTGTATTCTCAATTTTTTTGTCCAAAGCTTTAATTGCAAAAGATAATTTTATTTCTGAAATTTTAACAGAGATAGTTTGGTAC
>CAMQDG010000073.1 GCA_946999425.1 uncultured Peptoniphilus sp. | reverse complement strand
TAACCACATTTGTTAATTCGTTAGATTTAAACGCACCATTTCCAATAGCAGTAACACTATCTCCTATAACCACGCTTGTTAGTTGGTTATTATAAAAGGCATAACCCCCAATATCAATAACGCTATCTCCTATAACCACGCTTGTTAGTTTGTTAGATCTAAACGCACTTCTCCCAATAGCAGTAACACTATTAGGTATAATTACGCTGGTTAGTTGATTGCCACCAAACGCCCAATTCCCAATAGCAGTAACACTATTAGGTATAACCACATTTGTTAATTCGTTAGATTTAAACGCACCATTTCCAATAGCAGTAACACTATCTCCTATAACCACGCTTGTTAGTTGGTTATTATAAAAGGCATAACCCCCGATAGTTGTAACATTATCTGGTATAGCCACGCTTGTTAGTTGGTTATTATAAAAGGCCCAATTCCCAATGGTCGTAACGCTATTAGGTATAACCACACTTGTTAGCTGGTCATTATAAAAGGCATAACCCCTAATAGCAGTAACAGGTTTAAGCATATCAAAGCTTTCAACCCCATACTCAGGTACTACAGATGGCACAACTAAATCCTTATTAGTTTTAACTTTTTCTTTTCCTTGGTTACTAAATCCAGTTACTTCATTTTTATCATAAGTGAAGTCTCCTAAGACCCAACCACCACCTATTTCATATTTAATCCAATCCATTTAATCCTCCTTTAAATACTTGCCTAAATAGGCTACTTAATTTTTTTCTTATATTATTTATTAGAAAAAAATTTTTAAAATTATTAATAAAAAAAGACCCTCAAGGGGTCTTATTTTTAAAAATTATCTTCTCTTGGGGGATAATCATTGATTCTTCTTCTTCTTTCTTCTACTTCGTCTTCTTCGTCTTCTTCGTCTTCTTCATCCTCTTCTGGACCGCTTGAGTCATGTTGGTCGTCATCATATTCATAAGGATCCTCATCTTCTTCATGAACATCTGAGCCCAATAAACTCATTGGATCCTGATTTGGAATGTTTTTCGGTTTGCCAATGTTAAGCCTTCTTTCGTATTCTTCAAGCTGCCTTTTTCTTTCTTGGGTGTCGTTGTGTTCTTTAATCATCTCGTCTAATCTCTCATTAAGCTCCTTGGGGATAAAAGATATAATACCTACATCAGGAACCTCTACTGAGGCATCTTTTACTATTTTATAAGTTATCTCCCCAAATTTTCTATATATAATATCTGAGGGTCTAAATCTTTCTTCTATGCTTGAAATTTCCCTAAAAGATTCATTGCCCCATCCCCCTTTAGAATTAAAAAACATCATCCTTGGTCTTGATACTGATTTTTGTACTTCTATTTTTTCTACGTCACCAAATTCTTGAGAGTAATATTTGGCATCATCTGAGTTTGCTCCAGGAAATATTATTACATTTCTTGCGTTTGTTGATACTAATTGAACAAAATCCTTTGCCCTTTTTCCTACCCCCATACCTATTAATGCCCTATTTTGAGTCGCAAGATTTGAGGAAACTCTATAGGATCTACCTTGAGTTAACATATCGTCAAAGCCTTCATTTGCATAGGTTTGGAACTCGTCAATGTATAAGAAGTGTGGAGTTCTTGTATTTTCGTTTCCTGGTCTTGTAAATACTGCCGATTGGAAGTTAAGGATAATAAAATAACCTAAGTATTTACCTAAAGCCCTGAGTTTTCCCTGAGCTGTGGTTATGGCTAAAACTCCATTTTCTTCTAAAATTTTAGTAAAGTTTACATCACTTTTCCCATCTGGAGGGTTTAATACCTTCCTTAAATAGTCATTGGAGTTTATCTTAGCTATCTGATTTCTTACGCCTGAACAATGTTCGTATGTTTTAGATTTAACATTGAAATAATCAGAGTTAAACCAAGAAGTTACTTCCGAGTTTTCTTTCTTCCATTCAATGGGCCCTGATAGCCTACCTAATTCATTGACCATCTCCTTACCCATTCCATTGACATCTGCCGCCAAGTGAAAAAGGTCATTTAAAGTTGCCTTTTCCCCTTTTACCCTTTTTATAACTCTAATGGCATTTCTTAAAAAGGTCTCACTCATATCTTGAAAAAATTGGGGAGAATCCGTGTTAAGCATTTTAAAAGTTGTTACCATGTTCTCTATTACTTCTGTTTCTGGTCCGTCTAAGGGGTTAAAATAAGGGCAGTCTGGATCTATAGGATTAAAATATACAGCTGGTCTTTTATAGTATTTTGCCAAGGCCATTACTTTTTCTGCTAAATCTCCTTTTGGTTCTATAACCGTTATCCCTGCATCAAAATTCTGCATATCCTGATTTATCATGGGAATTATTATCTGTGATGTTTTACCTGAACCAGTGGGACCTAATATAAGAGAATGAAGGAACCTGTCTTTGTACTTAATTACAACGTCTTCTTTTGTCTCTTTGTTTTTACATATAATTATGTCTCCTTTATGTTTTATGTCAGCTTTTATTAAACCTGAAAACATATTTTTTTCACTTATAATCCTTATTTTATCCATCCTTTTTTTGTCCGTAAATATAAGTATGTTTATAAGGATGATAAATACCCCTATTGCAATTAAAATGCCTTTGGGTAAGCCCCTATCTCCACCATAAGCCTTCATAAAATGGCCTATTAAAGCTATTAAATCCATCCACATAAGTAAATAAGATAAGACTAATAGCTTTAAGGTTAAATATTTACTTTTATCTTCCATAAAATCCTTACTTATAAAGAAGATAAAGATAAAAAATACAGGTAAAAGGCTTATAAGGAGAAATCTCGCTGGTCTTATTATAAACATAAATTGTAGACTAACAATAAAGACTCCCAAAAATGGTATTGCATTTGATATTGAAATCATTTTGTTTACAAATTTTTCTTTCAAAAGAAAAACACCTACCTTTCTTTATATATTAGAGTAAGTGTGATAATCTTATTAAAGGTGAATGTTTATGAAAAATGTAAAAATGGAAAAAATAAATATTTATGAACTTGAAAAGAATATAAATAGGGTTTTTAGAAATAGGCTTGATAAATCTGATATGAATAGACTTTTAAAATTTTGCTTTACTTATAATATAGGTTATGACGTTCTTTACGAAGTTGTTTTGGAGGCTGAAAAAAGAAATAAACTTTCTATCCCCTACATTGAAGGAATTATTAAGAATTTAAAAAAAGAGGGCGTAAGCGATATGGTCTCTTATATCCTGAAAAAATGAAAAAACAAAAGCCACACACTCCCGTGAACAAAAATACGAGAAACGAATACGAGAAGGTATCACCTCCCCGAACGTTTCTCGCACATTCCTAATTCTCCTTTAAATTTTCTTCTTTGACATCCACTTCACTTACGGAACAGTCGCCCAAGTGATATATGGGATCCAAAACCTCTTCCATCATATCTTTGACATCCTTTATGCTCCAATCCTCGCAAGGTTCAAATGTGAACAATATTTTAAATTTTTTCACTATTCCCACTCCAATTTTTGACCGCATCTGTGACAATAATTTTGTCTCTTGTCGCTGTTTAAGATTTCTCCACACTCAGGGCACTCGCTGATATACGAAGTGTTCCCACAAAGTTCTCTCGTATATTCTTTGACCGTCATGGGATTTAGTTTTTGAATCTCAACGGTTGGTGTCAATACCTCGTCATCTATGACCCTTATACAAAATTCTCTATATTTCTTCGGCATAGTTGATTCTCCAAGCTCGAATCTAATCTTTTTTTTGCTAATTAGATCTCTACTATTTATTTCCATATACTTAACTCCTTCATATTTCCTCCTCAAAAAGCTTTTTAAACTCATCAATGTTGTCTTCATTATAGAAATTATTCCCTACATAAAAACAAAATCCATTTTCTCTAATCAACTTTAGGCAAATTTCTTTTTCCGACAATTCTTCACAATCGTCAAAGTTTTTAGCTCTAACAGCTCTTATTGCCGTGAAATCATCCACTTCTAAATCTGACTGATACAGATACGGACCACCGTAATTTGCCATCTGTTTAGCCTTTCCTCTTGTTTCCGCCCAAACAAGACTGCTACAAGGTTCGCAGCTTTCTTCTGAACTTACTATCCACGCTTTCATGTTTCCTCCTAATTTTTTTATAAACATTGCCCAATCTCAAATCTAATCCTTTTTCTACTAATTAGATCTCTACTATTTATTTCCATATTTTCTCCTTCGCTATTCGTTCTCCTTATACTCAGTGTTGTATATGTTTCCTATAACATAACAATCAGCTTTGCCTGTTACTTCGTTTGAGAAATCCTCAAAAGTGAAGTTGTCGTTTGTGCCTTTGACATACCAGCCAAAAGGACTATGAGTTACTACGCCTTTGAAAGAATACTCCCCGTCTCGGTACTCCACAATGTCGTTCTCGTATATTTCTGTCTCGTAGTTGTCTTTGAAGCCGGTGAATTGGAGAAGGTCAACGTCAAATAGACTTTCGTTTTTATACCATTCGCCATTGATTGTCTTCTCGCAGCAAATACAAACTATCTTTTTTTCCAAATTTAAAAATACAACCGGGTATATTTCTTTTTCCTTTCTGTGATATGCTCTAAATTTCAGTTCTCTCATTTTCCGCCTCTTTCTTTAAACTTGGTATGTTCCCTTTGTATAGACCGTGCCTCTTCAACCTTTTTAGTGTTAAGATTTGATTTTTATTTATAGTCTCATAAATTATGAAATGTTCCGCACAGTTTCCCCAAACTGACACGCTGCCTGTTAGTCCTATAAGCCAGTAAAGGTAATTGCAATAATAGCTTCTTGGACACATATCCTCGATTTCCTTCTTTGTCTTGTTGAGCTTTTTGCATGCCAAAGCTACAGCTTTTTCTTGGTGTGATGGCACTGCGTATTCAACTTCTCCGCTTTCCAATATTAAGACTTCCAAATAATTTATATAATTTTCTTTGTGTTTTTGAATATCAAACTTGGAGTATAAATTGTATTCCTCTTCCGAATGCTTCTTTACCATTTATTCTTCCCCCTCAATTTCTGTGACATCTAATTCGCTTGCAATGCCAAAACCCGGATGACTTAAATCGTTTAAAGTAACTGTCATCATGTCTTTTAAGTCTCCATTAACCCAAGTATCGTCTGTCTGAAAAATGAAAGATATTTTAAATAGTTTCATGTTTTAAAACGCTGTGCCAGAAAAAGGGCTAAGTCTTTAGCTTAGCACAGCTTCACCTCCTAATTTAATTTGATGAAAGCCTCCAGTTTGGAGGCTTTTTCTTATATTGTTTTTTTGTATTCTCTTAAAAGATTCTCAATGAAATCAGACACTTGGTCAGCTTTTGCATCAATTAAGATTTTTTCTTTTTGCAAATACAGGTCGTATTTTAAAAGACTCGGATCTTTTAAATAGTGAAGTTTTTGGTCAACCGTTAGATATTCTCCTTTTTGGAGTTTTTCTAAAAAGTCATTCTCCACGTTACTTGTTAATACTTCCCTACACTCAATTACCCCTTGATTTTTTTCCACTATTTTAATATTTAAAATGTGAAACAAGTCGTCAAGGCTTGGATTTATCTCTTGCAAAAGCTCATATTTTTTGCAAAGTGCATGAATAATTTGCGAACAAGAAATTGAGTTAACTAAGACTTTTTCTTTAAATGCCCAGTTAATCCATTTTGCTTTTTTTAAGAGTTTTTTGTCTACTTCTACTTTTTTCTTTTGACTTTCTAATTCTATTTTTTTCACCAGTCTTTCTACTTCCGACATTATATCTTTAGAAATCACCATGTCTGGGTCTAAAAACAAATGCTCAATGTGAACCGGTACATCAAAATTTCTTTCTCTCTTAAATACTATTTTCATTTTTCCCCCTTACTTAATAAAGCGCATTAAATTTTTTGCGTATTTTCCTACTTCTTCCCACTTACAAAAGTTATTATGTCCGCCAGTCCAATCTTTAGGACCATTCATAGTTCTAATTAAGATGCTATTTGTTAAATTTGGTCTTACGTCACTTTGGCTTACATAAATAAATTTCTTCTCCTCTTCGTCACTAATTACACAACTGAAACAATAATGGTTCTTATTGAAACTATAAAGTTTTAAACCTTCTTCTTTAACCATCTTTCTTAAATCAGTTCTTGCATCTTTTTGAAAGTTTAGATAATCTTGACCCGTTTGAGATCCTGAAGAAAACCTATATCCTTCCCACTTACTTCTTTTTAACATTTTTTTAATCCTCCTTTAAATACTTGCCTCAATAGGCTACTTTAATATTTTTTTCTTACACTATTTATTAGGGAAAAATTTTTTAAATTATTAATAAAAAACAAAATTTTTACAAAAAAAAGAACCCCTTTTTGGGGATCTCTTTTACCTTATTAAACTTTAATATAAGGCTTTTTCTACTTTTTCACT
>CAMQDG010000072.1 GCA_946999425.1 uncultured Peptoniphilus sp. | reverse complement strand
TTAACTTAATAATGTTGGATGATAATATTCCAGCAGGATCAAAATTATATTAAAATAAATTTAAAAACAGGGGTTATTAATTAAAATAATTCCGGTTTTTTTGAGGTGATTATTTGGAATATATAGGAAAAGTTTATAGACCTCCATCAGAATGGAGGAGTTTAATTGTTCAGGCTACTGTTGGGTGTAGTAACAATACCTGCACCTTTTGCTCCATGTATAAAGACGATTATTTTTATGTAAAAGATGAAGAAAAATTATTTAGAGAACTTGAAGAAGAAGCAAAAAGCTTTAATGGATATAGGAAAGCTTTTATAGGTGACGGAGACGGCCTTTGTCTACCTAAAGAAAGAATAATAAGACTAAATAATAAGATTAAAGAACTCTTCCCTTACATTGAAAGAATAGGAATCTATTCAACTGCAAGAGATGTAAATAAAAAATCTTTAGAAGAATTAAAAGAAATTAAAGAGTCTGGAATAGAAATTGTTTACATGGGAGTAGAAACGGGTTCGGACCTGCTATTAAAAAAAATAAAAAAGAATGAAAATAGAGAAAGTTTCATAAAAGCAGCAAAAAAACTTCATGCTGCAAATATAAAACAAAGTTTAACCCTTATAACGGGCCTTGGAGAAAGTAAAAATGTCTTAGAATATGCAAAGGATACAGGAGATTTAATATCGGAAATGAATCCCGAATATTTATCATTTTTAGCATTGACCTTAGAGCCTGGCTCTGAACTTTATGAAAAATATATACAAGGTAAATTTTATCTGCAAAATCCCAAAGAATCATTAGAAGAAATATATTATTTTTTAAGCTTCTATAAGGGCAAAGGCCCAACAATATTTCGTTCAAACCACGCATCAAATTATTTGTCATTAAAAGGTCAGATACCTGAAGATGTTGAGAAGTTAAAAAAACAAATAGAAAATGCCATTATGAATAATAATTATAGACCGGAATATTTAAGAGGCTTATAAAGCTTATACTTATAAAGCTTATAATTAAATTCACTAGGAAAAATTGAATTTTATTATCATAAGGGCTATTATAGTAATGTAAATAAAAAAGGAGGAATTTATGGAAATAAGTAAAGAATTTTTAAAAAAATTAAAAGATGAATTTGAATCCTGTCGCACCAATAGAATAGCTCAACGTGCTGCAACAAACACAGGACTTTTAGAAGCATCCGTAGACAGATTTGAAGACAAAATAAATCAAAATCGTCATACTTTCAATATAAACTTAAAAGAAACAGAAGTTAGAAACCAAAAAAAATCAGGACGTTGCTGGATGTTTGCATCTTTAAACCTTATGGAATATAAACTTTGTCAAAAAAATAATTTAAAAGAATTTGAACTTTCACAAAACTATACTTTATTTTATGACAAACTTGAGCGCTCCCATTATTTTTTACAATCAATTGTAAAAACATTTGATCAAGATGTACATGGAAGATTAGTAAGCCATCTTTTAACAGACCCTATGGGAGATGGTGGACAATGGGATATGCTAAAAAATATAGTTAAAAAATATGGAATAGTCCCAAAATATTCCATGCCAGAAACAGAAAACTCTTCAAATACATCAAGTATGGATTCATATTTAACAAAGATGTTAAGAATGTTTGCAAAAGATTTAAGAAATGCCCATGAAAATGGAAAATCAGACGAAGAAATTCAAAAAATCATAGAAGAAGATATGAAAGCCATTTATCGTACCCTATGCATTTGCTTAGGAACACCACCAAGCAAAATTGATTTTGAAGCAAGAGATAAAGACGATAAATTTATTTCACATAAAAATTTAAGTCCAAATGAATTTTTTGATAAATTTGTAGGAATGAATCTTGATGATTATATTTCAGTTATAAACGCACCAACAAAAGATAAACCATATTATAAATCTTACACCGTAAAATATCTTGGAAATGTTGTAGAAGGAGATATTGTAAGATATGTAAATGTTCCTATTGAAGAAATGAAAAAAATGGTTTTAAAGCAACTTCAAAGCGGCGAACCTGTTTGGTTTGGATGTGACGTAGGACAAAACTTTTATAGACAAGGATCAAGACTTGACCTTGAAAGTTTAAGAGTAGATGAACTTTTAGGAGTTGACTTTAAATTTAATAAGGAAGAACGTCTTGACTATAAAGAAAGCTTAATGACTCATGCAATGGTATTTATGGGATGCGATTATGATGAAGAAAAAGACAAAATAAATCGCTATCGTGTAGAAAATTCATGGGGAAAAGATGCAGGCTATAATGGATTTTTAGTAATGAGTGATGAATGGTTTAACGAATATATGTATCAAGTATTAATTAACAAAAAGAATATTTCACAAGAAATAGTAAAAGCATATGAAAGCAAACCAACTGAACTTGAACCATGGGATCCAATGGGTTCACTTGCATAAAAAAAGATATATAATATAAAACTTCTCGTAAAAATTGCGAGAAGTTTTTTTATTAAAAAATCAAAAAAAGTTAACCCTGGTTAACAAATTTAAAAACAATAAAAAGTAGATATATACAAACTTGTAGAAGAAAAATAAGAAATAAACAAAAAAAGGCAAAGAATAAATCTTATCAAAAAACTTTACTTTAAAAAATTACTTTGATACTATCAAAAGCACAACAATATCAATTATCAGGAGGTAATTTTTGAAATACATATTTATAATTTTAGGATTTATTTTTTTAGGAATAGGTATAGTTGGAATATATTTGCCCCTTTTACCGGCAACACCTTTTCTACTTTTAGCAACAGCATGCTTTGCAAGAGGATCAAAAAAGTTTGAAAAATGGTTTAAAAATACAAAAATTTATAAAAATAACCTAGAGCCTATAAAAAACAAAGAAGGCCTTAGCCTAAAGAAAAAGATAAAAATTTTAGCCACGATAACTCTTTTTATAGGAATATCATTTTACTTGGTAAAAAATTCTCATGGAAGAATTTGTCTTATTATAGTTTTACTTTTTCACTATATTTATTTTTTCACAAGAGTTAAGACTGTTAAGGAGATGAAAGATGCTAAATAAAAAACTTTTAAATGAAATAGGTAGAGAAAAAAAATCCATAATAACCTTAATAATTTTAAAAATACTTGAACTTTTAACAAATATAGCCTTAATATTTGCCATAGGTAAATTTATAGAAGAAATTGTAGCAGGAAAATATGAAGAAAAAATATTTATAATTCAAATATTATTAATAATAATTGCAAAAATTTTAATAATAAAAATAAACTCCTATATATCCTATAAAGTATCAGTAAATATAAAAAAATCTTTAAGACAAAGACTTTTTAGAAAAGTTTATGGATTTAAAATGGAATATGGAGAAAAAATATCTATATCTGAAATAATAAACTTAAGTGTAGAAGGAATAGAGCAACTTAATATATTTTATGGAGAACTCTTGCCCCAACTAATTTTTTCAATTTTAGGACCCCTTATTTTATTTTTAATAATGTCCTTAATAAATATAAAAATTTCTCTAATAGCCCTTGTTTTTATACCCTTTATACCCATAGCCATAATGATGGTACAAAAACTTGCAAAAAGAGTTGTAAAATCCTATTGGAAATCATACACAAATTTGGGAGAAGTTTTTATAGATTTTTTATATGGACTAAGCACCCTTAAAATCTTTAATACCGCTGACAAATATAACGAAAAATTAAATAAGATGGCAGAAGATTTTAGGATAAAAACAATGAAACTTCTAATGGTTCAGCTTAACAATATAACAGTAATGGACTTAGTTTCATACACAGGAAGTGCCACAAGTATTTTTATGACCCTTTACTACTTCAGTAAAGGAGAAATTAATATATTTACAGGCTTTGCATTTATTTTACTATCTCAAGAATTTTTTACCCCCCTAAGAAGACTTGGAGCTCTTTTCCATGTAGCCATGAATGGAATTTCAGCAGCAAATAGCCTATTTGAAGTTTTAGACATAAAAGAAACCGAAGATGGTATAAATGAAATTACAGATGAAGAAGTAGAAATAAGCTTTAATAACCTTAACTTTTCTTATGACAAAGAAAAAATATTAGAAAATTTAAACCTTAAATTTAATAAAAATCAAATAACTTGTTTAGTAGGAAAAAGTGGTTCAGGAAAATCGACCATTGCAAAACTAATTTGCGGAATGCTTAAAAACAAAGAAGACTCAATTATTTATAATGGAAAAACCAATATAAAATCAGATAGCTTAATAGAAAATATCTGTATGATAGATAATTCTCCCTTTATTTTTAGCCAAAGCTTAAAATATAATCTTCTTCTTGCAAACCCCTTGGCAAAAGATGAAGAACTGGAAGAAAGCTTAAAAATAGTTGGACTTTATGAATATTTTAAAAATCAAAAGGGACTTGATACACTTCTTGAAAGCCAAGGAAATAACCTGTCCGGAGGTCAAAAACAAAGAATTTCCATAGCAAGAGCAATATTAAGAAAACCGAAAGTTTTAATTTTAGACGAAGCTATTTCAAATATAGACATAGAATCAGAAGAAATAATATTAAAAGTATTATCGGAAATGAAGAAAAATATGAACATAATTTTAATAACCCATAGACTTAGAAACACAGAAAACTCAGACTATATATACTTTGTTCAGGATAAAAAAATAATAGAAGAAGGAAGCTTTGAAGAAATGCTAAATAAAAATAATTTTGCGAAGCTTTATAAGGCTCAAATGGACTTAGAAATGTGGGGTGTCAAATGATAAGTCTAAAAGAAAGAAAAACTCTCTTACAAGACCTCTTAGGGCTTGTAAAGCCATTAAAAATCCAAATGTGTTTTGCAATTTTGTTCGGACTTTCTGGACATGTTTTTGCAAGTCTAATACCAGGACTTGGCTCTTTGTACTTTGGGAAAATATATATGGGAGAAAATATAAAACTTAAAAATATTTTAATTTTACTCCTTATCCTTGCAATTTTAAGAGCCCTATTTAAGTATATTGAACAACTCTTCAACCACTATGTAGCCTTTAAAACTCTTGCCATAATAAGAGATTTGGTATTTAAAAGCTTAATAAGACTATGCCCAGCAAAAATGGACACAAAAGACAAGGGACAACTTATATCAATAATAACCTCAGACATAGAACTTTTAGAAGTATTTTATGCCCATACAATATCGCCAGTATTAATAGCATTTTTCCACACACTTATATTTTTCATAATCCTATTAAAAATAAATGTAAAATATGGTATTTGCCTTTTAATTTTTCATATAATTCTTGGAGTAATTGTTCCTGTCATAACTGAAAAATTAGGCAAAAAAGTAGGAGAAAGCCAAAGAAAAAATCTATCAAACCTAAACTCATCAATCCTTGAAAGCTTTAAGGGAATAAAAGAAATAATTAATTTTTCAAGGCAAGAACAAAGATTTGAAGAAATAGGAAAATTAACAAGAGATTTAAACAGGTCCTCAAAAAAATTGTCAAAAAATATGGGGAACAATTTTTCCATATCATCAAGCCTAATAATACTAGCCGATTTAATATTTATACTTATAGGATCTAATCTCTATAAAAATGGACAAGTAAACTTTGTAAATTTAATATTTCCAATAACAATATTTATATCATCCTTTGGACCCACATCAGCCTTAGCATCCCTTGGAAACAACTTAGTACTCACCTTTGCATGTGGAAAAAGAGTAATGGGCATATTAAAAGAAAAAGCAGAAGTAGAAGAAATTAAAAACAAAAAAGATATAAGCTACGAAAATATAGACCTTAAAAACATAGAATTTTCTTATGATGAAACAGAATTAATAAAAAACTTTAACCTATCAGGAAAATTAAACGAAATAATAGGACTTCAAGGAAAAAGCGGTTGCGGAAAATCTACAATTTTAAAATTAATAATGAGATTCTTTGATCCAAAAAAAGGCGAAATTTTCTTAAACAGTGAAAATATAAAAAATATAAATAGCAAAAACTTAAGAGAAAATATTTCCTATGTAGCTCAAGAAAGCCATCTTTTTAAAGGAACAATAAGAGAAAATTTATTAATAGCAAAAGAAGACGCAAAAGAAGAAGAATTAATAGAAGCAACAAAAAAAGCAAACATATATGACTTCATAGAATCCTTAGAAAAAGGATTTGACACAGAGATAGTAAAAGATAAGACCCTACTTTCAACAGGACAAATTCAAAGACTTGCCCTGGCAAGAATCTTCCTAAGAGATTCAAAATTATATATCTTAGATGAACCAACAGCAAACATAGACGCTTATAACGAAGGAATAATATTAAAATCCCTCTACAAAGAAAAAGACAACAAAACAATTTTTATATCCTCCCATAGGAAAAGCACCCTTAGAATCTGTGATCGTATAATAAATATGGAAAGGAGTATAAGTTCGTAAATGAAAAAAACAAATCTAACAAAAATGCAGGTCCAATATCTTTTATTTTTAAACAATAATTCAGGAAAAAATACAATAACTGAATTTTCAAAAAACTTTTATTGCTCCAAGGCAAACGCAAAAAA
>CAMQDG010000071.1 GCA_946999425.1 uncultured Peptoniphilus sp. | reverse complement strand
GGTCATTTAAATTCAACTATAGAGGATTCTCTTCTTGGTATAAGAGTTGTAAAGTCTTTTGCCAATGAAGATTTAGAAAAGGAAAAATTTTTAGGACAAAATAATAAATTTTTAGACATAAAAAAATCATTTTATAGGGCCATGGCAGGCTTCACAAGAGTTACAAGGACCTTTGACGGTCTTATGTATCTAATTTTAATATTAAGTGGCGGATTTTTTATGATTAATAAGGAGCTTATGCCTGGAGATTTAATTGTCTATGTTATGTATGTTACAAGTTTACTTGCAACTGTAAGAAGAATTGTTGAGTTTACTGAACAATTTCAAAAGGGTATGACTGGAATTGAAAGATTTTCAGAAATTATGGACTTGAAGCCTGATATAAAAGACAAAAAAGATGCACAAGTTTTAAAAAATGTTAAGGGAAATATTATTTTTAATTCGGTAGATTTTAAATACGAAAAAAATAAGGATTATGTTTTAAAAAACTTAAATTTAAATATTGATTCTGGAAAAAAACTTGCCATTGTAGGACCCAGTGGCTCTGGAAAAACTACAATCTGTAATTTAATACCCAGGTTTTATGATGTAAGTTCCGGTTCAATTACAATTGACGGAATTGATATAAGGGATGTAACTTTAGATTCTTTAAGAAATAATATAGGTATTGTTCAACAAGATGTATATTTATTTTCTGGAACAATTTTAGACAATATTAAATACGGAAAATTTTATGCAAGTGATGAGGAAGTGGTTGAGGCGGCAAAACTTTCTGGTGCTTATGATTTTATAAAAAATTTACCAGAGGGCTTTGACACTTATGTAGGTGAAAGGGGTCTTAAACTTTCCGGTGGTCAAAAACAAAGAATTTCCATAGCCAGGGTCTTTTTAAAAAATCCTCCAATTTTAATTTTGGATGAGGCTACCTCTGCTCTTGACAATAAATCTGAAATGATAGTTCAGGAATCTTTGGAAAAACTTTCAAAGGGAAGAACTACCATAACTATTGCTCACAGACTTACCACAGTTCAAAATTCAGATTTAATACTTGTTATGACTAAAGATGGAATTATTGAAAGGGGTACTCACGAAGAGCTTATGGAAAAAAAGGCTTATTATTATAATCTTTACACCAAGGGAGGAAGTCTTTTATAAAATTTTCATAAAAAAACTGCACCCTAAAAAGTGCAGTTTTTATTTTTATTTTTTATTTAGGTAAATTTAATATTTGACCAGGTAATATTAAGTTTGGATTTTTTAAGCTATTGGCATTAATTATTTCTTCTGCATTTAGTTTAAGTTCTCTTGAAATTTTATAGATCCAATCTCCGTTTTTTACAGTGTAAGTCTTTTTTTGACTTTCACTTTGTTTTTTAATTTCTTTTTGTTCTTTAGTTTCTTTCTTAATTTCTTTTTTAATTCCCTTATTTGGTGATGATTTTTCTGATTTAGTTATCTCATCATTTTCTACCTTTTCCTTAGGTTTAACTATTTTACCGTCAACTATTATTCCTTTTTCTTTTAATTTTTCAATGTTTAAAGATTCATGATAGGGTGCTTCTATATAACCTTCATTTACAAGTTCTATTATTTCTTTCCTTAGAGGATTGTTAAAGTCTGTTCCTATTATTTCCCAATTTTTAGAAACAGTTGGGCTTATTTTCTTTTGTTCTTTTATATAGTTTGCAATGTAATCACGAATTGCTATTGGTGATTCCCAATCTCTATTTCCTGCTACAAGTTTATTTGCTTTTAATCCAGAAGAATAACGATAGTTATTAACTGCAAGTTTTAATACTTGATCGTCTTTTAATGCTTTTCCCTTATACATTACATCTTTAATTCTATTTCCTACTTCTTGAGATAAATCTATTTTATAGTCTACCCCTTTAAAAATATCATATCTGTATCCTGGAACATCCTCTGAAAATGATACTGAAAGATCCCCTTTCTTATATTGATTATAAAAAGCTACTGACCATTCCATATAATCTTTTAATTCTTTTCCTGTTACATTTACTGTATAAAGGGTATTATCAAATTTATAGATTTTAAAAATATCTCCATAAGTTATATTTCCCTTATGAAGGTCTGAGTCATCTCTAAAAAGTGCAACTGCAGTAACATCTGCTCCACTCATTTTTAATTGACATTTTCCTATTAAATCTATTACTCCGCTATCTTCAAGCCAACCTTGAGGAATTTTTCTTATTTCATTTTTTGGTTGAAAATCTGCTGTTGCTATTCCGAAAATTCCTCCGCCTGCTTCTGAATTCTTTCCTGTTCCTTGAATGAAATTTATTGTATTTTCATGTTCTTTTTTTATTACATTTCTTAAGCTTTCAGAAGGTTTAACGTCGTCCATTTTTATTACGTCAACTTTTTTTTCTAGGGTTTTATATCCTTCAGGTGTTTTTTCAAGAACTAATTGAAATTTTACAAGATCTCTTCCATTGTTTCTCGGGGCTCCATATACAACTCCATTTTTTTCGCCCTTATCAATCATGTGAAAATGTCCTGCTAATACAAGATCTACACCTTTAACTTCTTCCATTAATTTTTCAAGTCCGTCACTTCCGCCGTCAATATCATATTCAGGAACTAATCCTGCATGTGCGGCTACAATTACTAAGTCACATTTTTCTTTTTCTTTTAAAATTGGAACATATTTTTTTGCAGTTTCTGCAAGACCTTTAAAGTTTAAAGATTTAACTTTATCTCCGTCCCAGCGTGGCACGTTAGGATTTGTAAGTCCAAGTATTCCTATTTTTATCCCTTGTCTTTCTACAACTACATAGGGCTTTACTTGTTCAAAGTTTTTTCCATCTTTTGTTGTAAGATTTGCTGCAAGAGTAGGTGTTTTCTTTTCATTTACTATTTTTTTAAGAAAGTCGGTTCCAAAATTAAATTCATGATTTCCTAAAACTGTTGCATCATATTTCATGTAATCAAGAACTTTTGACATAGGATGAATTACGTCTTTTTTCTTGTTATAAATTGCATCGGACATTATAGTTCCTTGATAGGTGTCCCCGTCATCAATTAATACTATAGGATCCTTTTTTCTTTCTTCTTCAACATAGGTTGCAATTCTTGCAAGTCCGTTGTTTTTTCCTTCTTTGTTGTCTTCATAACTATAGCCATATGGATTTGCATGAATGTCGCTGGTTCCTATAATTGTTAAATTAATTTTTTGAGAATCTGCAAATGCAAATGTCAAAAGCATACTCAGCATAGTAAAAGCTGCTAAGATTTTTGAAATTTTCTTTTTCATATTACTCCTCACAATTCTGATTTGATAAAATTAAATTTTATCACTTATAAAAAAAATAGGCGGAAAATTATTTCCACCTATATTTTATAATTTTTTTTATTTTTTAACAATTATTTGAAGCTTAACATAAATACTTTTTTCAACTGCTTTTTAAGAGGGCTGCTATTTCATCTTCAAAATCATCAAATGCTAACCCAAAATAATATAAATCTTTATATTCCCTTATAAAATCTTTAAGTTCTAAGTTATTTTTACACTTACTGATTAAAGCATTATGTTTTTCTAAAACAAATGATTCAAGGTCTTTTAATTCTTCAAAACTTTCTCTATCAATTCCTGCATATTTGCAAATTAAACCTATTTTTTCTTTTTTTGATTTTGCTGTGTTTATTTCAGATATAATTTTATCGTAAACTGCTTCATAATCTATTTCTATTGCTTCTTTTAATAGTTTTATCTCATCTTTGTGGTTGTTTCCATTTATTTCTTCGTCTGCTTGTATGACATCTACTCTTATTTCCATTAAATCTTTACATAAGCCCAGGAAGTTATCTGTTATAATGGAATATTGCGAAAATTTTATCAAATTTTCTATAATTCCTTCTTTTTTCCCTAAGTTTTTCATTTCTTTTTCTATGTTTTCTCTCTTAAATTCCAGCGAAAAATCGAGACCAAACAAATCTGAATGTTTAAGAAATATAATTTTTTCCCCATGTGTTTGTGGTCCATAACTATATTTTGACATTATTTTTATTATTTTTTCTTCAATTACCATTACCTTCCTACTTTCTATTTTACTTCTATTTATTTTTTATATTTTGTATGTATCTTTTCTTTATTGTCCTATTTAATATTTATGTTTCTATTTTATTATTTGGGCTTTTAGTGGATTTGTAAAGGGTATTTGCCTTTTATTTTACATTACCAAAATTGATGCTCCGTCCAAGACTTCTTTTACATTATCAATATAAGGTCCGTCAATCTTTCCATTTGCCCCTTCTATGTAGATAATGTTGTTTTTACCCTTGTCATCCACATTTATTATTGCAAGTCCCGTAGAACAATCTTCTTCCTTTATTTTTTCTATCTTTATTTTAGATTCTTTCATAGAAGCAAGGACTTTTTGGCCAAAAATATCTTTTCCTACTTTCCCTAAAAAAGTGCAATCTCCTCCAAGTTTTGCAATTGCTACTGCTTGATTCGCACCTTTTCCGCCTGGTATTGTTAAAAATTCTTTGCCTGGAACCGTTTCTCCAATTTTGGGAATTTCCTTACACCTTACTACTAAATCCATATTTATGCTACCAGCTACAATTATTTTTTTTATTTATTACTATTCCAAACTTATTAAGTGTATGTTTCATTACTATTTTATACTATATAGTATACACTACAAATTTACTGTAAAAACTATCAAATAAAAAAAGAGAGATGAAAAAGTTTTCACCCCTATTCTTATAATCTTATATTTTTACTTAAAAGTTCCCTTTTCTCTTAAATTTTCTATTTCTTCATCGCTGTAAGAAAGTTTTTTTAAAATTTCCATATTATCTGAACCAATTTTCTTTCCCGGAAATTTATATTCTTGCTTGCTTTCTGAAAATTTTATAGGACTTGCAAATTGTTTAATTTTTTTATCTCCCACTTCCATTTCAATTATTAATTCTCTCTCTTTAATGTGGGAATCTTCAAGAATTTCTTCTAAATTTAAAACAGGCTCTGTACATACATCTTCCTCTTTAAATATTAAAGTCCACTCTTCTAAAGTTTTTTCTCTTATTTTTTTTCTAATTTCTTCTTTAGATTTTAAATCCTTTGGAGAATCTGATTTTATATTTAAAATTTGGCAAAATCTATAATAAAATTTAGGTTCAAGAGCTCCAACACTTAAAAACCTTCCGTCTTTTGTCTTATAAAAATCATAATTGCTACCTCCATTTAAAAGTTCTTCTTCCCTATTTGGAACTTCTCCTGAAAGTAAAAACTCACTTCCAACTAAAGAATTCATGGGTAAAAGTCCGTCCATCATAGATATGTCTATAAATTGACCCCTTCCTGTCTGATTTCTATAATTTACTGCCGCAAGAATTCCAAGACAAGCATTCATTGACCCTCCTGCTAAGTCTCCAATTTGTGTTCCATAAAGTTTTGGTCCTTCTTCTTTTGAACCGCTAAAACTCATAATACCAGATTTTCCAAGAAAGTTTATATCATGTCCTGCCCTATCCTTATAAGGACCAGTCTGTCCATATCCTGTTATGGAACAATAAATTATTTTAGGATTTATTTTTTTTAGATCTTTATATCCTAAGCCTAATTTATCCATTACACCAGGTCTAAATTGTTCAAGTATAATGTCATATTCCCCTATTAATTCCTCTACAATTTTTATTGCTTCTTTTGTTTTTAAATTTAAAGCTAAAGTTTTTTTATTCCTATTAA
Organism: uncultured Peptoniphilus sp.; assembly: GCA_946999425.1. Classification (GTDB taxonomy): domain Bacteria; phylum Bacillota; class Clostridia; order Tissierellales; family Peptoniphilaceae; genus Peptoniphilus_B. The sequence goes on along the minus strand of CAMQDG010000071.1, from coordinate 876 downwards.
GCCACAATAAATTTGCAGATCTGCCGTCAATTTTCGGTCCTTCCTCTAAAACAAGGTCATATTTTGAAGGGGAGGAGATTTTAATAACATCCGCTCCCATGTCTGCAAGAATCATTGAAGCGTAAGGTCCCGGCAAAAGAGTTGTAAAGTCTAAAATTTTAAGATTTGAAAGTGCATTCATAATTACCTCACTTTGTTTTAATCAGCTTCCCTTTATAATCACTTAAATCTCCCATATTTTTTACATTTTTATAGCCAAGTTCACCTAAAGTATCAGCTGCAGCTTTTCCATCCCCGGATTTAATATAGACAAAAATAAGTTGATCTTTATCCAAGAGGTTTATTTTTGCTCCTGACTTTATAATTTTTTCAGGAATGTTTATAGCTCCTTCAATATGGCCTTCATCATAATCTTTTGGTTCTGAGATGTCTACTATAACATATTCTTCATTTTCAGACATAAGTTTTTCTGCTTCTTCTTTTGAAATATTTTGAGCTGAAAATTTTTCCTCTTGTGATTTTTCTTTATCTGTTTCAAGACTTTCTACTTTTTTAGGCTCATTAGTTTCATCTGACTTTCTTATGTCCATGTACCAATACATATATCCTATTCCTACGCCTAAAATAATAATTAATAATATGGCATAAATTTTATTTTTCATATATACCTCCATTTTTGGGTGCGATTTTTTGGTGCGCTCAAGAGGATTTGAACCTCTGTCCAACAGTTTCGGAAACTGCTGCTCTATCCCCTGAGCTATGAGCGCTGATAAAAAAAGGTGGCTTTCTGCCACCTATTATTTTTAATTTTAATCAATTATTTTTAGTCTAATAATTTTGATACAACGCCTGATGCTACTGTTCTTCCACCTTCTC
>CAMQDG010000070.1 GCA_946999425.1 uncultured Peptoniphilus sp. | reverse complement strand
TTTCAATTTAATATAAAAGCCTTATAAAACCCAATTTAATAAGTTTAATATTTAAAAAAGATTTAAAAAAATAATCTAATATTACGAAAATATTTTCACAAAAAAACAACCCGTTTTTCACGAGTTGTTAATTTTTTTATTAAATTGCCCTTGGAATTATAAATATAATTAAAACTAAAACAAAGAAGATCATAGTCCATACTAAAGAACGTTTGAAATCTTTTTTCATAACTACAATTTCATCTCTACCGTAAATATTTGAAATGACAGCACCTATATAGGCTAATATAGTCCAAATAATTAACATTCCAAATACACTTGCTCCCCTATCTAAAAACCTGTGAACTGTTATTACTGACAACATCATTAAACTCATATAAGGTATTTGAGATCTTTTAGTATTGATCCAAAGTAAAAGAAGCATACCAATTATAGATAAAACAAAAACAATACTGTTAATTGTATTTATTCTGGATATTGAAGAAACTGCCCTTTCATTGATTATCTCAAGAGAATTTACATAATAACCTGATTGATTGAAATTTTTACTTTCATTTTTTATTCCATCTTTTGGTTTTGTTGTGTCTTTAAAACTATCCACCCTGGCATTTGTTATAAATACTGAATTTTCTGATATTGTTCCCTTTTTACCATAATTTAAATGTTTGGGCTCACTTTTTACAGTGAAATTATATTGAGTAACTTCTTTTTTTAAGGGTACTCTTATTTTAGAAGTTGCTGTAAAATTATAATCTTTAACTTTTTTATATAAGTCTCTCAGTTTTAAATTTTCTGAAAAAAGAGAATGGTTAATTTTGTCATAATCTCCTTTTAATTCTACATCACTGAAGACAGGGCTTATTCCGTCTGGAAAGAAAGTTTGTCCTACAGGATTGCCTAAAATTCTAAAATTTCCAAAATCACCTATATAATCAAATGAAATGTCATATTTAACATAGTTTCTATTATTTTCATTTGCAATAGCTCTTGTTATAGTCAAATTTTGAATATCTTGAGGATCGTTAAACAAAATTCCGTCAAATGGTACAGGTGTATTTTTTGCACTTGGCCAAAAGACTTCAGAAGAGAAAGATTTTGCAAGAGTTGATAAAAATAATAACAAAATAAAAATTCCGTATATTATGTAGTTTTTAATCTTCTTGTTCATAGTTACCTCCATAATGAAAACATTTCTACCATTAATAATACCACGAAGTGTCAGAAAATACACTATTTTAAGAAAAAAAGTTTTTGATTATAAAGTAATGTGAATTTTTATCCATATTTTATATAAAATATAAATCTTTTTTTAATATATTTTATTTTTATGTAAAAACCCCTAAGTCTGTTAGACTTAGGGGTTTTTTTACTTTTCAGCTTTTTTTGCTTTTAATTCTTTTAAATTGTTTATTGAATCTATTAGAGCATCTGTTAATCCATCCATATCGCTTCTATTTGCTGCGTTAAGTGAAGTGTTAATAGTTACTCTTTCATTTAAAACGTCCATAAGCTTCATATTTTCATCTAAGAAAGATTCCATCTTATCGCCTACAGTACAAGCCCAAGTTCCATTTTCAAGGATACCTACTGTTCTATTTTGTAGGTTAAGAGCTTCCATGTCATTTAAGAAATCTTTCATTGGAGGATAAATACCTAAGTTATATGTTACTGAAGCAAGTACAATGTGTGAGTATTTAAAAGCATCTGAAATTAAATATGAAACATGAGTACTTGATACATCTCTTACAGCAACATTTGTCATACCTTTTTCACAAAGGTCTGATGCAAGTTCTTGTGCTGCTCTTTCAGTGTTTCCATACATTGAACCATAAACAATTAATACTCCGTATTCTTCAGGTTCATATTTACTCCAAGTATCATACTTTCCAATTATATATTCAAAATTATTTCTCCAAACTGGTCCGTGAAGAGGACAGATAAATTTAACTTGTGGAAGAAGTGGGGCTGCTTTTTTCAATACATCTTGAACGAAAGCTCCATATTTTCCTACAATATTTGTTAAATATCTTCTCATGTGATCTAAATAATCTCTGTCAAAGTTCACTTCATCATTAAATAATTTTCCATCCAATGCTCCGAATGTACCAAAAGCATCTGCTGAGAATAGACATCCGTTATTTACGTCTAAAGACATTATAACTTCAGGCCAGTGAACCATAGGAGCTTCTATAAAGGCAAAAGTATGTTTACCGAAACTGAATGTGTCTCCTTCTTTAACAATTATTTTATTTTCTGCTTTTATGTCATATCCTGTTTGACTCATAAATTCAAATCCTTGTTCTGAGCATATAACCTTAACATCAGGATACCTTAAAACTACTTCTTCAATTGCTGCTGCATGGTCAAGTTCCAAGTGATGAATTAAAAGATAATCAAGTGACTCTCCATTTAATACTACTTTTATTCTTTCTAAGAAATCTTTTACAATTGACCAGTCAACTGTATCAATTAAAACATTTTTTTCATCTTTTAACAGATAAGAGTTATAGGAAACTCCTTCTGGAATTGGATGAATGTTTTCAAATAGATGTGTTCTGTGATCATTTCCACCAACATAGTAAAGATCATCAGTTACTTTTCTAATATTATATAACATCATTTACCTCCTAATTACTTTCTATCATTTGGAAATTCCATTTCAACGAAATCTTTCTTTTCTGTTTGACATTCTGGACATTCCCATGTGTCAGGTAATCTTTCAAAATCTGTACCTGGATCAATTTCACCTTCTGGATCTCCAAGATCAGGATCATATTCATATCCACAACCAGGACATACCATTACTTTATAGTTAGGTGCAAGTTTTCTTGGTTTAGATCTTCTAACTTTCTTCATTGGAGGCGCTGGTTTCTTTTCTCCTGATCCAAGTTCTTCAATAAGAAGAGGCATATATTCATTAATATCACCAACTATTCCGTAGTCAGCGTTCTTAAATATTGTAGCTCCTGGATTTTTATTTATCGCAACAATTGTTGAAGCGTCTTTTATTCCCTTTAGATGTTGACTTGCTCCTGAGATTCCAAGGGCAAAGTATAGATTGCCTCTGAATTTTTGTCCTGACATACCTACATATCTTTCAAGAGGTAAATATTTAAGTGTTTCAGCAACCGGTCTTGAAGATCCCAAGGAAGCTCCTGCAGCTTGTGCAAGTTTTTTAGCAACTTCCATATTTTTCTTGTCGCCAATACCCTTACCTACTGAAACTACTCTTTCAGATTCACTTATAGGAGTATCTACAGGAATTCCTACTGTGAAATCATAACCATCTTTTTTAAGTGCAGCTACAAGGTCTTTTACATTTTTCTTAGGATCGTCTGAGTCAAACATTTGTTTTTTTCTTTCTCCTGTTATAGGTCCTTTCTTTTCTCCTAATACTGCTGCAACTTTATTTTTCTTTCTCTTTATTTTTCCTATTATATTTGCTGCAATAACAACTCTTTGAATTTCATTTGTTCCTTCATAAATTGTAGTTATCTTAGCATCTCTGTAGAATCTTTCAACGTCCATTCCTTTTAGGAATCCATTTCCGCCATGAATTTGAAGGGCATCATTTACAACTTCAAGTGCACAGTCAGATGCATACATCTTAGCCATTGCAGCTTCCATACCATAATTTTCATGGTTTGTTTTCATTTCAGCTGCTGAATATACTAAAAATCTTGCTGCACGAATTTTTGTTGCCATATCTGCAAGTTTAAATGATATAGCTTGTTGTTGTGCAATAGGTCTTCCAAATTGAATTCTTTCTTTTGCATATTTTACTGCTGCTTCATATGCTCCTTGGGCAATTCCCAATGCTTGAGCCGCTATACCTATACGACCACCGTCAAGAGTTTGCATAGCAATTCTAAATCCTTGTCCTTCTTGTCCAAGTAAATTTTCTTTAGGAACTTTAACATTGTTAAAAATAAGTTCTGCTGTTGAAGATGATCTGATACCTAATTTGTCATAATGATCTCCAAAAGTAAATCCCTCAAATCCTTTCTCAACTATAAAAGCTGATATTCCATGAGTTCCTATACCTGGAGTTGTAACAGCAAATACTACATAAGTATCTGCTTTAGGTGCATTAGTAATAAATATCTTATTACCATTTAAAATATAATAATCACCATTTAATTCTGCAGTGGTTTCTGTTCCACCAGCATCTGATCCTGCTTCAGGCTCAGTTAAGCCGAATGCTCCTACATGTTCACCTTTAGCAAGAGGAACTAAATATTTTTTCTTTTGTTCTTCAGTACCAAAAGCTTCTATAGGATAACTTCCTAAAGATGTGTGTGCTGATAAAATAACTCCAACACCACCATCAACTCTTGAAAGTTCTTCTACAGCTATTGCATAAGATATAACATCTTTTCCTGCTCCACCGTATTCCTTAGAATAAGGAATACCCATCCAACCATTTTCGCCCATTTTTTTAACTATTTCATCAGGATATTCATTGTTTTGATCGAGTGAAAATGCAATGGGTTGAACTTCAGCTTCAGCAAATTCTCTAACAGCTTTACGCAAAGATTCATGTTCATCTGTTGTTTTAAATAACATAGACTTGCCCCCTTCATTTTTATTGCTTATAGAAATATTTTTTCCTTCAGCAACTTTTTTACTTTCTTTTTGTACATTATTGGCAACACTATATTTGTTGTCAATTTCTTTTTGGTCAGTTTCTTTCTTCATTACTTCTTTTTTTTCTTCTTTTAAATCTTTTTCTTTAATATCGCCTTTAAAATCTCTTATATCAGATTTATTTGGCTTGTTAGATTTTTTTCTTTTAAAGATACTCAGAATACTCACCCCCAAAATTTCATAGACTAAGAAAGGTTTTCCACTAACTATTAATAAGTACTCAACTTTTCTAAATACTATACTATAATTGTATCTTTTAATTTTATTAGTGTCAATAAATTTAGCAACTATTTATATTAATTTTTTTGTATTTTATAGTTTTTCTTGCCTATATAGAGTTATCTAAACATTATATAGATATTATATCCAATACGGATTATTTTGTTTCATTTTCCTTTGGATTATTTAAAGTGAAAAAAATTTTTTTATTTTTTAATAAAACATTTTCAAAATAAATTTTTTTCAAATAAAAAATACCTAATTTAAGTGCTCTATACACAAAAATTAGGTATTATAAACTTGCTTTTTCTACCAACGATTTACCGTTTTTTATGCTTACTGTAAAAGCATTATCTCCAATGTGAGCTAAATATTGATTGTGAGTTACCATAATTATTTGCCTATTCATAGCTTCTGAAGATTTCTTTAAAAATTCACCCAGATTGAAATTATAATCATTGCTGACATGTTTTCCAGGCTCATCAAAAATGATAGGTCCTTCTATTGGTGGCTTAGTCAAAAACATAAATGCTATTCTAAGAGCAATAGAAATTATATCAACCACTCCTCCACCCCTTGAATTTTCAGGTCTTGTTTTTACTGTATAACCTTCATACTCATTTACAACATAAAAATCCGCACTTACATTATCTCTGCTCTCTGATAATTCTATTTCAAATCTTATATTTTCTTCAAAAACATAAACTAAAAAGTTGGTAACCATATTTTCTAATTGCGTTTTAGCTTCATTTCTTGCAAATTCTGAAGATTTTTTAAGTAAAACTCCAACTTTATTTAAAATTTCTTTATATTCCAGTTTACTTTTTATTTCATTTTCTATGGAATCATATCTTTTTTTTGCCAATTCATATTGAAATCTAAGTTTCGAAACATTTTTATCAAAACCATCTATTTTCTCAACTATATCATCCATTATAAATCCTCCGGCAAAAGATCATTTGCCTCATTTATTAAATCTTCTATTTCTTTTTGTAGCTTTAAAATTTCATTATCAAGATTTTCAGGATCTACATTAAGTTCTTTCAACTTTTTTATAAGTTCTTCTTTATTTCCTTCTAAAGCTTCTAATCTTCCAACCGCTGTTTATTTAATTTGACTAGCTTTATTTATTTTATTTTTTAGTGTTTCTATTTCTTTTTCATAGTTATTGTATTCTTTGTTTTCGTAACTCATATTTCGCCTCTCAAATGGTTTTCTATATGATTTTTTGTATTCTCATCAATTTTTGAGTAACAAAAGGGACAGAAGTCTAATTGGTTATAAATTTTTCTATACTCTTCCAAATTTTTCTTATAATCCCGACTTATAAACTCTATTTTTAACTTTTCACTTTCAATATCTATTCTAATTTTTGATAAATCTTCATTAATTTGAATAAGCTTATTATAAACATAAATATTTTTTTCTAATTTTTTAAATAATTTAAAAGATTCATCTAATTTTTCATAACCCTTTAAAAATTTATCTGCTATTTTAAATTTTTCATTAAGGACACTCAATCTTTTTTTTATTTCCAAAAAATCATTAAAATTTTTATTTCTATTCTCTAAATATCTTAAAATAATTTGAATTTTTTCAAGATTTTTTAGACTTCTGATTTTTTCTTTTGTTAGATTAATTGTTCTTTCTAAGTTTAAAATTTGATTTTTCAAACTTATTAAATCTAAAAATACTTGATTTATTTCATTAGATTTCTTGTTTATATTTTTTATAAATTCTAAATTTTCTAATTTTTTTAATAATTCTTCATTTTTCTCTATTTCTTTAGAATTATATATAAAATCATTTCTTAAATTAATAAGTTCTTTTAATTTAGACTTTTTATTTATTGCTTCTGTAAATATAGTATTTGCTTCTTCTAAT
>CAMQDG010000069.1 GCA_946999425.1 uncultured Peptoniphilus sp. | reverse complement strand
TTGTATAATCTAATTATGGAAAACACAAAAAAAATAGAGAAAGTAATTATTGTTGCAACTGACCTGGGAAGTTTTCCAAATACCTTAAGTTCCAGTCTTGAAGAACTTAGAGAATTGGTAAAAGCTGACGAGGGACAAGTTGTGGGAGTTGTTACACAAAATATAGAAAAATTTAATCCTAAATATTTAATAGGAGCGGGAAAAGTAAAAGAAATAAAAGAAATTGCAAAAAATATGGAAGTTGAAACAGTTATTTTTAACGATGAACTTTCAGGCATTCAAGTACGTAATCTTGAAGAAGAGTTAAAATTAAAAGTCGTTGATAGGACAAATTTAATTTTAGATATTTTTGCAATGAGAGCAAATACTTATGAAGCTAAACTCCAAGTCCAGCTTGCTCAAAGAGAATATCAATTGCCAAGACTTTTAGGGATAAAAGGTTGGTCAAGAACAGGAGGAGGAATAGGAACAAGAGGACCAGGAGAACAAATTATTGAAACAGATAGACGTAGACTGTTAAGAGAAATAAACTCTATTAAGAAAAAACTTAAGAAAGCGGAACTTAATAGGGAAAATGCTGCAAAGAAAAGAAGAGAATCACCTCTTCCCAATGTTGCCTTAGTAGGCTATACCAATGCAGGAAAATCTACAATTTTAAATAGAATTAAGGAGAATACAGGAAAAGATGTATTTGTAAAAAATATGCTCTTTGCCACTCTGGATCCAGGTATAAGACAGGCAAAACTCTTAAATGGCAGAGATTTTATTATTTCCGATACAGTAGGATTTGTTTCAAAGCTTCCCACAAAATTAGTTGAAGCTTTTAAATCGACCTTGGAAGAAGTAAAAAATGCAGATTTAATTGTTCACGTTATAGATTCCTCAAACTCTGATTTGGAAATTCAATATAAGACCACCATGGACATTTTAAAAGAATTGGAAGTTTTGGATAGACCTATTCTTACAGTTTTTAATAAAATGGATAGGGCTGAATTTGAAGAAATGATAGTTCCCCAAGTTCCAGGAGATAAGATTTTTATTTCTGCAAAAAAAGATGAAAATATGGAAGTTTTACTAAAAGCCATAGAAAAAAACTTAGGCCTATCTTATACTGAAGAAAAACTTTTATTTCCCTTTAGCCAAGCAGGTAAATTAAATGAATTTTTAAATAGTTTTAAGGGAGAAATCTTGGAATATAATGAAGAAGGTACCTTGGTTAAGGCAACTTTAAGTGAGGTTGAGAAGAAAGAATTCGGTGATTTTATTGTCTGAATATTTTTCAGTTCTTGAGGGAAAAAGTAATGAGTTTATAGAAAAAAAATCTCGATTTATAGGTTTTTGCAGTCCTATAAAAGATGAAAAAGAAGCTCTTGAAATTTTAGAAGACAAGAGAAGAGAATTTAAAGATGCAACTCATAATTGTTGGGCCTATATACTTAAAGAAGATATGTCCCTGCAACGCTACAGTGACGATAAAGAGCCTTCAGGCACAGCAGGCATACCAATACTCGAAGTAATGAAAAAAGAGGGCATAACAAACGCCCTGTGCCTTGTGACGAGATATTTTGGTGGGACTCTCTTAGGAGCAGGAGGTCTTGTAAGAGCATATACAAAAGGGGCATCTTTAGGAATTGAAGCTGCAAAAAAAGTTTTAATGAAAGATTTTATAAAAATGTCCTTTATATATGATTATACTTTTCACGGATCCATTTTAAATTATCTTATGAAAGAGGGTTATATAATTTTAAAAGAAAATTATATGGAAAAAATAGAACTTATCATTGATGTTGCAGAAAAAGATAGTAAAATAATAAAAGACTTAAACAATCTTACATCTGGTAAAATAACCATTGAAGAAAGAGAAAAAATAATTCTTCCGACTTTTGATGGGAAAATTATTTATAAATAAAATTGGGAGAAAAACATGAAAGTAAAAAAAATTACTGATTATGACAAAAAAATTGAAGAAATAGTAGAATTTTTAAAAGATTCTGTAAAAAAAGCAGGAGCAAAAGGACTTGTATTCGGACTTTCAGGAGGCATAGACAGTGCAGTAATAGCAGGACTTGCAAAAAGAGCCTTTAAAGATGACAGCTTGGGAATTATTATGCCCATTGATTCCATAAAAGAAGATGAAAATCATGCAAGACTTGTAGCAGAAAATACAGGAATAAAAGTTGAGTATGTAGATCTTTCAAAAACATACCATGAACTTATAAAGGCAAGCTTTGATTCGGAAAATAAAATGGCAAAATCAAATATAAAACCAAGACTTAGGATGACAAACTTATATTATTATGCCCAAGATTTAAATTATCTTGTTTGCGGTTCAAGTAACGCCAGCGAATATTATGCAGGATATTTTACAAAACATGGAGATAGTGGAGCAGATATTTTTCCCATTATAGATATTTTAAAAACAGATATTTTTGAAATAGCAAAACACTTAAATCTTCCTAAAGAAATTATTGAGAAAAAACCTTCAGCAGGACTTTGGAAGGGTCAAACTGATGAAGATGAAATGGGATTTACCTATGAAGAATTAGATAATTATATTTTAAAGGGAGAAATTGCAGATAAAAATAAAAAAGAAAAAATAGACAGAATGCATAAAAATAGTAGCCACAAAAGAAATATGGATATTTTTTAAAAATATTTTTAAATTAACTTGACAAAAAAGTTAAAGTGCTTTAAACTGATATAAAATTAAAAAATATAAAGCAGTGCAGGAGAGAAAGATACCTAAGTTTGTTTTAGAGAGTCGGGAAAGGTGAAAGCCGACACAAAAATAAGTATGTAATATTCACTTCTAAGCTTGGCAGTTCAAATTTAAGTAGATTGCCACGGATTCTACCGTTAACTTTAGATAGGAATTGATGGATTCTAAAATTATTTGAATACACGATTTCGATGAGTATTTAATTAGGTGGTACCGCGAACCTTCGCCCTATGTGGGTGAAGGTTTTTTTTATTATATTTTCTAAATTATTGGAGGGAAAAAATGAAAAAATTAAAAAAATTATTAGTATGTTTATTAGCGCTTTCTATTTTAAGCGGATGTGCAGAAAAAAAGGCCGAAAAAACTTCTGAAGAAAATTCAGATAAAAAAATAAAAGTAGGAGTTTTACAATTTATGGAACATGTTTCCTTAGATGCAGCAAGACAAGGCTTTGAAGAAGGCTTAAAAGAAGAAGGCATAGACTGTGAACTTATTTATAAAAATGTAGAAGGAGATATATCCATTGCCAATCAAACTGCAGTAAGTTTAAGAAAAAGTGGAGCACAATTAATATATGCCATTGGAACACCAGCAGCTCAAGCAGCACAAACAAGCACAGAAGATCTTCCCATAATATTTTGTGCAGTAACAGATCCAAAAGGAGCAGGACTTGTGGAAAATGAAAAGGCACCAGAAAAAAATATAAGTGGAGTAAGCGATTATATTTCACCTAAAGAACAATTGGAATCATTTTTAAAAATATTTCCGGACGTAAAAACTATTGGAACAATTTATAATATTGCAGAACAAAACTCACAGGTACAAGTTGAAGAACTTAAAAAAGTTTGCCAAGAATTGGGACTTACATTAGAAGTCGTGGGAGTGCAAAGCATAAACGACATTCCCCAAGCAATAGCCTCTCTTAGTAAAAAAATTGACGCATTTTTCGCTCTTACAGATAACTTAGTAGCAAATGCAGCTCCAATAGTTTCTGAGAACTTATTAAAATACAACTTGCCATCCATAAGTGCAGAAGAAGGACAAGTAAGTAAAGGACTTTTAATTTCAGATGGAGTTGTCTATGAAGACTTAGGAAAACAAGCAGGCCACATGGCAGCAAAAGTTTTAAAGGGAGAAAAAATTGAAAATCTTCCCGTTGAAACTTATAGAAATCATGAAATTAAAATTAATAAAAAAACAGCAGAAAAACTTGGCTTAGATTTAAATAACCAATATTTAAAAAATGCGGTTACAGTAGGTGAATAATGAATATACTTTTAGAATCAATAGAATCAGGCTTAATATTTTCCATCCTTGCCTTGGGAATAATGATAAGCTTCAAAATTTTAGATATAGCTGACCTTTCAGTAGAAGGAACATTTCCCTTAGGAGCCTTTGTCTTGGCGAAAATATTAACATCAGGACTAAATCCTATAGTTGGAATGATAAGTGCAAGCCTAGCAGGAGGTCTTGCAGGATTTTTAACCTATGTAATTTATAAAAAAATAAAAGTAGATGCAATCCTTGCAGGAATTCTTACAATGACAATTCTAATAACAGTAAATCTTAGAATTATGAACACAAATAACGTTCCACTTTTAAAAGAAAAAAGTATCTTTGATTTACCAGTACCTAAAATTGTAATTTTAATTCTTATAGTCCTTATTGCAAAAATTTTGTTGGACTTATTTTTAAAAACCGAAAAAGGCTATCTTTTACTTGTAACAGGAGATAATGAAAGTCTTGTAAAAGCACTGGGAAAAAATCCAGATAAATATACAATGTTAGGGCTTGTTTTATCCAATGCATTAATAGGTCTTGCAGGATCTCTACAAGGACAATACGCAGGTTTTGCAGACTCAACAATGGGACAAACCATGATAGTTCAAGGGCTCGCATCAATAATAATAGGGGACACAATAATGAAAAGCTCAGGTAAATTAAAGAGAACTACAAGAGCAATAATAGGAACTCTTATTTATAGGATTATTTATGGGCTTGCCATTGATTACGGAGTAAATCCTCAAGATTTAAAAGGAATAACAGCAATAATAGTAATAGTATTTATTATTTATAACAATTCTCTTGCAAGAGGAGGAAAATTTTTAAAGGGTTTAAAAAGAAATAAGGAGATTGAAAATGCTTGAAATTAAGAATTTAAGAAAAGTTTTTTATGAAGGACTGCCAGAAGAAAATGTAATATTTGAAAACTTTAACTTAACAATAGAAGAAAATAAATGTCTTGCAATTTTAGGACCAAATGGCTGCGGAAAAAGCACCCTTTTAAATTTAATAAGCGGATCACTTACAAGTGACGGGGGAATGATTCTTTTAAATGGAAAGGACATAACAAAAGAAAAAGAAGAAAAAAGAGCAGCATCTATAGGAAAGGTCTATCAAGATCCCTCCATGGGAGTAGCACCAAGCCTAAACATTCTTGAAAATATTTCCTTAGCCTTAAAAAAAGGCGAAAAATTTTCCCTTAGAAAACTTGTAAAAAAAGAAAATATAAAAAAAATAAAAGAAAAATTAAAAGAATTAAAATTGGGTCTTGAAGATAAACTTACAACAGAAGTTAAATTTCTTTCAGGAGGGCAAAGACAATCCCTATCCCTACTTATGGCAACAATAAAAAAACCAGAACTTTTACTTCTTGACGAGCACACAGCAGCCCTTGATCCGAAAACTTCAAAGCTTATTATGGATAAAACTCGTGATTTAATAAAAAAAGACCATATAACAACAATGATGATTACCCACAATTTAAGCCACGCAGTAGAATATGCAGACAGAATCATTATGCTTAACAAGGGACAAATAGTCTTAGACGTGGAAGCAAAAAAAATTACAGAAGAAGAACTTCAAAAAATATATACAAGAAAAATAGAAAGTCCCATACAAATAGCAATTTAAAAATAAAAATGCTCTATGTAGAGCATAAAAAACATAAAAATAAAAATGCTCTATGTAGAGCATAAAAAACATAAAATAAAAAAAACACATTGAATTTATTTCAATGTGTTTTTTGTCTTTATTGATTAAGCTCTTGCAAGTTCTTTTCCAAGTTGGAAACATTCATCAAGGGCATCTTCATCTGGATCATCATATGCAGCAAAACCGTCAGCAACTAATTTTGCGCCAGTTCCTTCAACTTCTTCTTGCCAAGTTTTCATCCATTCTCCGTCAGCCCATTCATAAGAGCCGAATAAAACAACATGTTTTCCACTTAAAAGAGGATTTGCTTCATCCATAAATGGACGCATTTCTTCTTCTTCAAGTTCTTCAGAACCCATTGCCGGACAGCCGAAAGCAAGATAATCAGTTTCTTTTACATCATCAATGCTGGCATTTGCAACGTTTAATAAATCAACTTCAGCACCTTCTGCCTTTGCACCTTCAGCGATTTTTTGAGCCATTTTTTCAGTGTGACCTGTTCCACTCCAATAAATTACTTTTACTTTCATTTTTCCTCCTAAAAATTATAGATATCAAAATTAACTTGATACCTTTTATTACTTGTAAGAGAAATTATAAAAGATTTAAAGAAATATTTCAATAAAAATTATCATTTAATTCTTAAATAACAAATCTGATATTTTTGTAGTAAAATGTTATTGAAAATTTAAAAGTTAAAATTATAAAAGTAAAGGAGTTTTTATGAGTAATTTAGATAAAATCAGAAATTTAATGGAAGAAGAAAATATTGATGCTTACATTATTCCCACCTTAGATCCTCATGCATCAGAATACTTGCCAGATTATTACGCTGAAAGAAAATTTATTTCCGGTTTTACCGGCAGTGCAGGTACTGCTTTAATTACAAGGGACAGTGCTTTTCTTTGGACTGATGGCAGATATTTTATACAAGCAGAAAATCAACTTTATCCTGGTTTTAAATTAATGAAGATGGCACATCCTGATTATCCGACTTTAAGTGAATGGCTATCTCAAAATATAAAAAGCGGAACTATAGGTTTTAATTATTTATATTATACGGAAGCTCTTTTTGAAAATTTAAAGAAAAATTTAAGTGGAGAAATAAAATTTAAAGATGTAGATTTAATTGGTCCCCTTTGGAAAGATCGTCCAAGTCTTCCTAAAGATAAAATTTTCATTCATGAACTTAAATATACAGGAAAAACTGCAGAGGAAAAACTTAAAGAAGTTAGATCTGCCATGAAAAAAGAAGGGGCAGACACCTTTGTTCTTGCTAAACTTGATGATATTGCTTGGCTTTATAATTTAAGAGGCAAGGATATTGAGGCAAATCCAGTTTTTATGGCCTATGCCATTGTTGATTTAGAAGGGGCAAAACTTTTTGTAGATGGTGAAAAAATAAAAAATG
>CAMQDG010000068.1 GCA_946999425.1 uncultured Peptoniphilus sp. | reverse complement strand
GTAGTAGCAAAAAGCGAAGGACAACTCGACGAATCAGTTTACAAAACAGAGAAAAAAAGAAATTAAAGAGAGTATAATATAATGGAAAAATTAGCAATACTCGGTGGCATGGGACCTCTTGCCACCAAAGTTTTTTATGAAAAAATAATAGCCCACGAAGATGCAAAATCAGACAATGAACACTTGGACATTTTAATATCTTCCCACGCAAGTATGCCTGATAGAACTCAAGTAATCTTAAAAGGTCTTGATAAAAGCTTAGTATTAAAGGAAGTAGAAAAAGATTTAAAAATTTTTGAAGCCTATGGAGCAAAAAATTTAGCAATTCCCTGCAACACCTTCCACTATTTTTATGAAGATGTAAAAAAACTTACAAAAATAAACATCATAAATATGCCCTATGAAACCTTAAAAGAATTGTCAAAAAGAGGAAAAAAATTTATAGTCTTGGGAACAGACGGAACGAAAAAAGGAAAAGTCTATAAAAAATTTAACGCAGAATTTCAAATGGAAGAAATAGAAACGGACCAAAAAACTCAAGAAAAAATAATGGAAATCATCTACAAAATAAAAGAAACAAACATGACAAAAAGTAAAGAACTAAACGACATAATAAGAACATATAAAAAGCTTGGAGCAATCTCCATCCTTGCATGCACAGAACTATCCTGTATAGAAATAGAAGATGACCTAAAAGACACAATAATAGATCCCCTTGAAATTTTGACAAAAAAATCCATAGAATTATCCGGACAAAAATATAAATAGGAGGAAAAAAATGAAAAAAATATTATTAATATTAAGTCTTGTTCTTACATTTTTAGGAGTTTACGCAAAAGAAAACTCTAACGTAACACTTTATGTAAACGGAGAATTGGTAGGCTATAACAGATTTGGAAGTATAGAAGAAAAAGACTCACCAGCAATCTTAAAAGACGGAAAAACCTATATAGAACTAAAAACTCTTTTAAGAAGAATGCCTTACCTAAAATATGAAAAAGAAAAACTAAGCTACAAAGAAGAAGAATACAAAAAAATAGAAAGCATAGAAATTAAAGGCAAAAAATATTTTTCTATAAGAGAATTAGCAGACACATTTGGAATCAAAATAAATTGGGACGCCAAAACAAAAACAGCAATGTTTGGTCAATATTTAAATTCTCCTCTTGAATTATTAAAATCATCAGGAGAAAAAATCAACTTTGAAAAAATAAAAGCAAGCTTTATCTTGCCAAAATATTTCAAAGACAATGTAGAGATAAAAGAAATAAAAGACGCAGTGGAATTTAAAGATAAAAAGAATTTAAAAGCAGGAGGACGTCTCTTCACCATATCATGGAACAAAGGTCCAATATCCAGCATGGTGCCAGGAGTAATCTTAGACTATAAGGACGGAAAATTTTTAGAAGCCTACTTTTCATCAGACGTTCAAGTAGACACAAGTAAAAAAGAATTGGAAGAATCCTATGTAAAATTAAGAAAAATGTCCTTCGACGTTTTGCAAACTTATGAAGAAATAAAATAAAAAAAAAGTGTTTGGAAAATTCCAAACACTTTTTTTATTATTTTATCTTTTTAAATACTCATTAATAAGATTAGAAAATTTATTTCCTAATAATACCAATGCTATCAAATTTGGTATAACAATAAACCCAACTGCCATATCAGCCATATCCCATATTTTTTCTATTTCCATTGTTACAGCTATCAAAGGCATTATAAAAAATATCCACTTTAAATATTTTTCGGTTTTTTCACCAAATAAGTAGGCGACGCTTGTTCTAAATTCAACATAAAATCCCAAATATGATGAATATGTAAATAAAATTACAGCGATTCCTAAGACATAAATACCTATTGAACCCCACGCACTTCTAAAAGCATCAAAGGTTAGTATAGCTCCAGTATTTCCATTGCTCCAAACACCACTTGCAAGTATAGATAAAGACGTTAATGAGCATATAATTATTGTATCAATAAATACCTCTAATATTCCAAACATTGATTGATGTATTGGATGATCTGTTATAGCAGTAGCGTGTACGGTTGCTGCAGTTCCTTCTCCTGCTTCATTAGAGAAAATACCTCTTGATGCTCCCCTGGCCATTGCTAAAGTTATTGTTGCACCAGCAAAACCACCTATCGCAGGAGCAGGCTGAAAAGCATATTTAAAAATAGATGAAATTGCTGATGGAACATTAGAAATATTAGTAAATATTACATACAAGCTTCCAATTATATATACTATTATCATAGGTGGAACAATTTTTCCGCAAAAAGCTCCAATCTTATTTATTCCTCCTGTCAATACTACTGCTAAGCTAATAGCAACTAATAAGACTCCAGATAATATTAAGGGAATATTAAAAACATCTTTAGCAGTTGTTGCAAGAGTATTAGCTTGTACAAAACAAGCATCTGTTAAAACTAAAATTAAAAGACCTATAGCATAAATTGAGGCTAATATACTTCCAGTTTTTCCTAAAGCTTTTTTCATATAATACATAGGGCCACCATAATATTCACCGTTTAATCCTTTTACCCTATATTTTACAGATAAAGAAACCTCTGCCATTTTTGTAGCCATGCCAAAAATAGCTATCAGCCACATCCAAAAAACTGATCCTGGACCTCCAACAGCAATTGCTGCTGCAACTCCTGCAATATTTCCACTCCCTACAGTGCCTGCTAATACTGCACTTAAGGCTTGATAAGAGTTCAATTGTCCATCCCCTTCAACTTTTTTTGTTTTGTTGAAAAGTTGACCAAGTGTAAGTTTAATCCACATTTTAATATGCAATATCTGAAAAAATTTTGCTTTAAATGTTAAATATATCCCTACTCCTATAACTAAAATCATTAGTGGGATTCCCCATAAAAAGTCCGTAATACTATAAATCTTTGACCAAATTAATTCAAACATACTAATTTCTCCTTATTATAAATTTGGATATTTTCCATTCCATACAATATTTTGGAAATTCTCTTTATCAGTATCTCCCTCAGTGCTAAAAAATAAAATTATGCTATCTTCATCAATTTTTAGTTTTTCTTTTATGGAAGATAGAGATTTGTCTTCTAAAATTTTCATTACAGTTCCAAATGGAGCCGCTCCACTTTCTCCTGAAATTATTCGTACATCGCCTGATAAAGGCGCATTTAAAACTCTCATCCCATGTGCTGCTATTTCATCAGACACACTTATAAAATTTTCTGCATAAGACATTAAGACTTTTAGACCTACGGTATTTGGCTCTCCACATGCTAATCCAGCCATTATTGTTTGCATATCTCCATCAACGCAAATTCTTTTATTTTCTTCAATACTTCTAAAAATACAATTTGCATTTTTAGGTTCTACTATTGTAATTATTGGTTTTTCATCTTTATATATGTTAGAAAAAAATCCTGTAACTGCAGCTGCAAGAGAACCAACTCCTGCTTGTAAAAATACATGACTCGGCTTTAAATTTTTTTGTTTTAGATCTTCATAAGATTCAAACGCCATTGTCATATAGCCTTGCATTATCCACTTAGGTATATCTTCATATCCATCCCAAGCAGTATCTTGGATCATCACCCAACCATTTTTTTTGGCATTTTCATCTGCAAGTCTTACACACTCATCATAATTCAAATCTTGAACAGTTACTTCAGCCCCTTCTAACGCTATATTTTCTACTCTTTCTTTTGCACTTCCCTTAGGCATATATACAATACATTTTTGTTTTAGTTGATTAGCTGTCCAAGCAACACCTCTTCCATGATTTCCATCAGTTGCAGTTATAAAAGTTATATCTCCTAATTTGTTTTTTACTTCATCACTAATTAGATAATCAAAGGTTATTTCAGATATATCTTTACCTAATTTTTTAGCAATATACCTGCCTATTGCATAACTGCCACCAAGAACTTTGAAAGCATTCAAGCCAAATCTATAAGATTCATCCTTCACATAAATATCTTTTACTTTGTATTTTTCTGCTAAATTTTTAAGTTCAACTAATGGAGTTTTTTTATATTGTGGAAAAGATTTATGAAATTTAATTATTTTATTAACCTCTTCATAATTTAAAAAATCAATATTAATTTTTTCTTCATTTTTTCTTCTTTTGCCTATAAATTTTATTTTGTCATCCATAATAATTCCTCCTCAAAAAATAAATTTATATTTATACTGGTATGTAATATATTACATACCAGTATAAAGCTTTTTTTATTATTGTCAAGCGTTTTCCATGAAATTTTTTTATTTTTGTTGTAAAATAATTATTATGATAAAGAAAGAGAGTGTTGATTTTGTTAAAGAATAATGTAATTAACAGAACTTTTATAAAGGATGAAGTTTATAAAATTTTATTGCATCTGATTGTAACTGGTAAGTTAAAACAAAATGAAAAAATTAATATTAATGATATTGCTGATGAACTTAATGTAAGCAGGACTCCTGTGAGGGAAGCTGTTTTAATGCTGGAAAATGACGGATTTATTATTTCCAATGCTAACAAATCAACTGTCATTGCTCCTGTTGATATAAAGCAAGCTGAAGAAATTTATCCTTTGGTTTTTACTCTTGAAATTTTAGCTCTTAAGGAGGGTTTTAAAAATATAGGAGATCAGGAAATTTCTTTACTTAAAAAATATAATAATGAACTTATGAATACTATAAGCTCTAATGATTTTGAAAAATTTGTAGATTGTGATTATATGTTTCATAAAATCATTATTGATTCTGCTAAAAATTCTGAACTTTCAAATATTTTAGATGGTTTAAAGAAAAAAATACAAAGAATTGAATTTTGTTATTACGAAAAGGTGGAACATAAGATGACTTCTTTTGGTGGTCACGAAAAGATTATTGAAAGTCTTGAAAAAAGAGATTTGGAACAAAGTCTGATTAATCTTAAAAATAATTGGCAAGATTCTTTAGAATCTTTAAAGGCTATAAAAAATCTTGAAAAATAATGTTTTATGTAAAAAAAAGGACAAGCTCTAAAATTTTGAGTTTGTCCTTTTATTTTATATTATCTTTTCTTTTTCTTTTTCTAAGTTTAAAGAAAATTCTTTTGCTGCTTTTACTATTTCTTCAGGATAGTCATTTATTTTTAAAATTTCTATGGCGTTTCTTGTTTTTGCGTAGTCTTCTTTAAGTTTGTAGTCAAAGAAAATATCTCCATCTTTTATATTTTCTTCAAAATGATAGTTTTTAAAGCCTTCTGCAAGCCTTGTAAGCTCAATGTCGTGAGTGGCTGCTATTACAAAACCTCTTTTGGATAAATATTTTAAGGTAAAAAGAGCCGCCGAAATTCTGTCAATTGTGTTTGTCCCTTTAAAAATTTCATCTAAAATGTAAATTCCATCTTCATTATCTATCATCCTCTTTATGGCGCTGGTTTCAGCCATAAAATATGATTTACCACTTTCTATGGAATCTTTTATGTCTATTGCCGAATAAATATTTTTCTTTGGCAGGGTAAATTTTTCTCCAAATGCAAAACCTAAGGACATGGCAAGGATTAAATTAATACCAAAAGTTCTCAAAAAAGTGCTCTTCCCCGATGCGTTAGAACCCGTTAAGAGTATTGATTCTTTAAAATCAAAGGAGTTTGCCACGCTATTTCCCCTATAATATAAAATGGGATTATGGATTTTTTCTCCTATAAATTCATATTTATCTGTAAATTCCACAATGCATTTATCTTTAAGATCTTCGTAGGCTATGGCTATCCCCA
This sequence comes from uncultured Peptoniphilus sp., assembly GCA_946999425.1. Lineage (GTDB taxonomy): Bacteria > Bacillota > Clostridia > Tissierellales > Peptoniphilaceae > Peptoniphilus_B. The sequence goes on along the minus strand of CAMQDG010000068.1, from coordinate 1,351 downwards.
GTTCCATATCTATTTTTGCAAGGCTTTTATATAATTCATTTATTTCATTTATTTTTTCATTTATTAATTTTGTGGTTTTATATAGACGTCTTGCTTGAAATAAAAATAAAGAATTTAATATTATATATACCATATCAGACTCGGAGCCGGTCTTAACATAAAATTTTCCCATTTTACTTTTTATCTGCTTTGAAACTTGTTCATATTTTTTTAAATTTTCTATTAAGCCGCCCATTTTCAGGTCGGATTTTAATATTTGTTCTCTTAAACTTACTAAATTTCTTATGTAGGAAAAAGATTTTGTCTTTCCCGCCACCAGGTCTTCTATTTTCATGTTTAAAAAAATATTTGTCAAAACTATTGCAAATAAAAACATAATAGCAAAGCCTTTGTTTATAAAAAATATGGGAATTGACAAAAGTGGACCAATAGACAAAAGATAAATTGGAATTTTTAGGGGCAAAATCTTACTTGCATCCGTTCCATTTTTTAATAGGTCGAAGAAGTCTTCCCTGTCAAGCCTTCCATATTTTAAAAATAATTTGCCAAGTTTTGATGCTTTGTCTTTGTTATTTATTATTTCATCTCTAATATTTTTTTCTTCTTGATTATAATTTAGTTCATGGAGCTTTTTATAGAGGGCCTGCCTGCCTAAGATTGAAAAGGATCTGTCAAAATATGAAAAAAATTTATCCATTTCCAAATCATTCCAGCTTATGCTGTCAACTTTTTCTTTATTGTCTATTAAAAAGTTTATGGTTTTAAAATTTCTTTTTATTTCTCTTTTTTTATTCCATGAATCTTTTGCAATTTGATTAAGGGCTTTGTCATATGTTTGAGATTGATAGAAGTTGTATAGGTACATTGCCAAAATTATTCCTGATATAAGTATTAATAGCATTAAAAATTCTTGTTCCATTTTTCACCTCTTGTTTAATTCTATCATAATAATAATAGAGGTTGTAAATTTTTACGGTTATGCATGGGGCGGTCCTCATTGGTTTTGTGGGAAAACAAACTCGGCATTTTTTATAAATTATTTTTTACGCTTCATGTAGAGCATTTTTAAAATTACATTCTAATTTTGAATAAACATTTATTTTAAATTATTTAAGAAATCCTTTCATTTTAAACAAACTTCTTATTGCCACAACCTTTGAAAATCCTGTAGGGACCAATTTATTGGTCCGCGTGTATGGTGTGAGAGAACAAAATAAATATTTGATTTAAAATTTATTTTACATTTACATTTTTATTTTGTTTTTTTAATTTTTTCAATAAATCTTTTTTCTACAATTTTTCTTTTTCGTTTTTTATTTTACATATGTAACGCGAGGGGGACTAATGGACT
>CAMQDG010000067.1 GCA_946999425.1 uncultured Peptoniphilus sp. | reverse complement strand
ACTCGAACCCTGGGCCCACTGATTAAGAGTCAGTTGCTCTACCATCTGAGCTAAAAGTGCATAAGTCATTCAACTTGTACATTATACAAGAACTTTAAGGGTTAAGTCAAGAAAATTTTTACAAATCCTTTTATATTTGTAAAAATTTTTTATTTTCTTGAACATTTGTTCATTTTCTTATACAATTGTAATTGTATCTTAGAGTTAAAAATAGGGAGGGAAAAATGGATTTTAAAATACATTCTAAATTTAAACCTACAGGAGATCAACCTCAAGCTATTGAGGGTCTTGTAAGGGGACTTGAAAAAAATTATAAACATCAAACCCTTCTTGGAGTTACAGGTTCCGGCAAGACTTTTACTATGGCAAATATTATTGAAAAAGTTCAAAGACCGACTCTTGTTATTGCCCATAATAAAACTCTTGCTTATCAACTTTGCAGCGAGTTTAAGGAATTTTTTCCTGAAAATTCCGTTGAATATTTTGTAAGTTATTATGATTATTATCAACCGGAAGCTTATGTTCCCGGTTCTGATTTATTTATTGAAAAGGATGCTTCAATTAATGATGAAATAGATAAACTTAGGCACTCTGCTACAATGTCCCTTTTTGAAAGGCGAGATGTAATTATTGTTGCTTCTGTGTCTTGTATATATGGTCTTGGGGATCCTATTGATTATGAAAATTTAGTTGTTTCTTTAAGACCAGGCATGATTAAAGATAGAAATGAAGTTATGTCCAAGCTTGTGGATATTCAGTATGTTAGAAATGATATAAATTTTGAGAGGGGAACTTTTAGGGTTAGGGGAGATTCTCTTGAAATTTTTCCTGCAAATTCTTCTGAAAATTCTATAAGAATTGAGTTTTTCGGCGATGAGGTTGACAGGATTACTGAAATTAATGCTTTAACTGGACAGGTTATTGGATATAGAAATCATATTGCAATTTATCCTGCTTCTCACTTTGTTACTGGATCTGAAAAAGTTGAAAGGGCCATTGTTACTATTGAAGAGGAGCTGGAAGAAAGGCTAAGGGAACTTAAGGGTCAAGAAAAACTTCTTGAAGCTCAAAGATTGGAGCAAAGAACAAGGTATGATCTTGAGATGCTAAAAGAAATGGGCTTTTGTAATGGAATTGAAAATTATTCAAGGCATCTTTCTGGTCGTGCTCCTGGGTCGAGGCCCTATACTTTAATTGATTATTTTCCCAAGGATTTTATTACAATTATTGATGAATCCCATGCTACAATTCCTCAAATCAGAGGTATGTATAATGGGGATAGGCAAAGAAAACAAACTCTTGTAGATTATGGCTTTAGACTTCCTTCAGCTCTTGATAACAGACCTTTAAAGTTTGATGAGTTTGAGGGTATGATGAATCAATGTATTTATGTTTCTGCCACTCCTGGTCCTTATGAAAAGGAACATGAAGAAAATTTTGTGGAACAAATCATAAGACCTACTGGACTTTTAGATCCTCTTATTGAAGTGAGACCTATTAAAAATCAAATTGACGACCTTATAAAGGAAATTAATCTTAGGACTGAGAAAAAAGAGAGAACTTTAATAACTACTTTAACTAAAAGAATGGCTGAGGATCTGACAAAATATTTTAAGGAACTGGGAATAAAGGTTACTTATATGCACTCGGATGTTGATACTATTGAAAGAATGGAAATTATTAGAGATTTAAGACTTGGGGTATATGATGTATTGGTGGGCATAAACCTACTTAGGGAGGGCCTGGATTTACCTGAGGTAAGTTTGATTGCAATTTTAGATGCTGATAAAGAAGGATTTTTAAGAAGCGAAACTTCTCTTATTCAAACTTCTGGAAGGGCTGCAAGAAATGTTGACGGAAAGGTTATAATGTATGCAGATTCCATTACAAAATCTATGGGAGTAACTATTGATATAACCAACAGAAGAAGAGAAATTCAAAATAAATATAATATTGAACATGGCATTACTCCAAAGTCTATTGTTAAAGATATAAGGGATGTTATTGCTAACACTATAGCTGCTGAAGATAAGAAGAGTTTTGAAGTTGATGATGATATTTCAATTGATGAACTGAATTCTATGATTGAGGCTTTAAAAATGGAAATGTACAAATGTGCAGAAGAGCTTAATTTTGAGCGAGCTGCTGAAATTAGGGATAAGATTTCCCAGTTACAAAAGATGGTGATTGATTGAACGAAAATATTGTTATAAAGGGAGCAAGACAACATAATTTAAAAAATATTGATCTTACTCTTCCAAGAAATAAATTTATTGTTTTTACAGGACTTTCAGGAAGTGGCAAATCTTCTCTTGCCTTTGATACTATTTATGCTGAAGGTCAAAGGAGATATGTGGAAAGCTTATCTTCTTACGCAAGACAATTTTTAGGACAGATGGACAAACCTGATGTGGAATATATTGACGGTTTAAGTCCGTCTATTTCTATTGATCAGAAAACTACAAGTAAAAATCCCCGTTCTACAGTGGGAACTGTAACGGAAATTTATGATTATTTGAGACTTTTATATGCAAGGGTTGGGCATCCTTATTGTCCTAAATGTGGCAAGGAAATAACTTCCTACACAATAGATCAAATGGTGGATGATTTAAGCCAATTGCCGGAAAGAACAAGACTTATGGTCCTTGCACCTATTATTAGACAGAGAAAGGGAAGTCATAAAAAAGTTTTAGAAAAAATTTTAAAAGACGGCTATGTGAGAGTTGTCATTGATGGAGAAACTCACGAATTGTCTGAAAATATTGAGCTTGATAAAAATATAAAGCACGATATAAGTGTTGTTGTAGATAGAATTATTATAAAAGAGGGAAGCCAAAGCAGACTTGCAGATTCTCTTGAGCTTGCAGTGGGACTTTCGGGAGGTCTTGTAAATGTTCAAGTCCTTGACGGAGAGGTATTTACTTTTTCAACAAAACTTGCCTGTCCAGATTGCGGAATTGTCATTGAAGAAATTACGCCAAGATTTTTTTCTTTTAATTCTCCTTTAGGCGCTTGTCCCGCTTGCAAGGGGTTGGGTTTTTCTAAGGAACCGGATCCAGATTTAATTATTCCCAACAAAGATTTATCCATTGCTGATGGAGCTATAGCTGCTTATACAAATAATGACGGAACTTATTACATGGAAACTTTTAAAGCCCTTGCTAAAGCTTTTCATTTTTCCATTAAAGAGCCTATAAAGAATGCTCCAAAAGAGCTTATTGATGCTATTTTATATGGATATGATAAAATTATTTCTTTTAAATTTGATTCAATGTTTTCGGGTTTAAAAGATTTTAAAGGTAGTTGGGAAGGTGTAGTAAGAAATTTAAAAAGAAGATATAGTGAAACAAGTTCAGATAGAATAATCGAAAGAATAAATGAATTTATGAGCGATGAACCCTGCCCCACTTGTCATGGTAAAAGATTAAAAGAGGCATCTCTTTCAGTTAAGGTTAATGGTTTGAATATTTTTGAATTTACAGATCTTTCAATTTCCAAGGCTCTTAAATTTTTTGATGAAATAAAACTTTCAGAAAAAGAACAAATAATAGCAAGACAATTAGTTAAAGAAATAAAAGAAAGGCTTGGATTTTTACAAAAAGTTGGTCTTGAATATTTAACCCTCTCAAGAATGGCTGGCACTCTTTCTGGGGGTGAAGCACAGAGAATAAGACTTGCAACTCAAATAGGTTCTCACTTAGTTGGAGTTTTATATGTTCTTGATGAGCCTTCCATAGGACTTCACCAAAGGGATAATGATAAACTTTTATCCGCCCTTAGAGATTTAACAGACTTAGGCAACACATTAATAGTTGTAGAGCACGACGAGGACACTATGAGGGCTGCTGACATGATAGTTGATATTGGACCTAAGGCAGGAATTAAAGGCGGTCATATTGTCGCTCAGGGCTCCATAGAAGATATTGAAAAAGTGGAAGATTCTATTACCGGTCAATACTTATCTGGTAAGAAAAAAATTGAGGTGCCAAAAGAAAGAAGACCTTACAAAGATGAAAGTTTAAAAATAATTGGGGCTCAGGAAAATAATTTAAAAAATATTGATGTTGAGTTTCCTTTGGGACAATTTTTATGCGTTACGGGAGTTTCTGGAAGTGGAAAATCTTCTCTCATTAATGAAATTTTATATAAGGCCCTTGCTCAAAATATAAATAAGTCAAGGATAAAGCCGGGAAAATATAGGAGAATAGAAGGTCTTCAATTTATTGATAAGGTTGTAAATATAGATCAAAGTCCTATTGGAAGGACTCCCCGTTCAAATCCTGCAACTTATACGGGAACTTTTGATATAATAAGAGATATTTTTGCTATGACAAATGAAGCAAAAATGCGAGGATACAAAAAAGGCAGATTTTCTTTTAATGTTAAGGGAGGACGCTGCGAGGCTTGTAATGGTGATGGAATTATAAAAGTAGAAATGCATTTTTTACCAGATGTATATGTTCCATGTGAAGTTTGTAAGGGAATGAGGTATAATAGAGAAACCTTACAAGTTAAATATAAGGGGAAAAATATTTCCCAAGTTTTAGATATGACTGTTGAAGAAGCTTTGGAATTTTTTGAAAATCATCCTCGACTTGTAAAAAAATTAAAAACTTTAAAAGATGTAGGTCTTGGTTATATAAAATTAGGGCAACCTTCAACTCAACTGTCTGGAGGAGAAGCTCAAAGGGTAAAACTTGCTACGGAATTATCTAAACAAGCTACAGGAAAAACAATATATATTTTAGATGAGCCTACAACAGGGCTCCATACAGCAGATATTCATATGCTTATTAAAGTTTTGGAAAAGCTTGTAGAAAGAGGAAACACAGTTGTTGTTATAGAGCACAACCTTGATGTTATAAAAACAGCAGACCACATTATAGATTTAGGTCCTGAAGGTGGAGATGGGGGAGGACAAATTGTCGCCCAAGGAAGACCGGAAGAAATCGCAAAGAATAAAAATTCATGGACAGGAAAGTTTTTAAAGAAAGTTTTAGGAGAAAGTGATGAAAAATAAATTTTTAATATTGGGACTTGTTGTTTCTCTTTTGCCAGGCACAATATTTGCTTATACAAGACCTAATAATTTTATGAATTTAAAAGGGGCAAGCCGAATTGCTGAAATAAAAAAATTTCAGGCGACTTTAAATATTCCTGTAACAGGAAGAATAGATGAGAATACAAAAAAAGTTTTATACAATGAAAATGTAATAGTAAGAGATTATGTAAAAGCACCAACTGAGGGAAATTGGATAGTTGTAAACAAATCAAAAAGAATTTTAACCATGTATAAGGGAGATAAGGTTAAATATAAATTTCCGGTAGCAGTTGGGACAAGTAAAACTCCAACTCCTTCAGCAATTGGTAAAATTAAAAATAAGCACATGAATCCTGCATGGGGAGGAATGGGAGGAAAATATAAACCTACAAGTTCTGATGATCCAAATAATCCTCTTGGAGAAAGATGGATGGGTTTAAATTTACAAAATTTTAGCGGCTATGGAATACATGGAACTATAAAGCCTCATGAAATAGGAAGGTACGTTTCAAATGGTTGTATAAGAATGTTCAACTATGACATAGAAAATTATATTTTTCCCAATTCAAGAGTGGGTATGCCTGTATATTTAGGAACTGACGAAGAACTTAATAGTTGGGGAATAGCTCAGTATTTTGAATTTATCGACAAAAATAAAGAAAATCAAAGTGAAAATAAAAATAATAAAATTTCAGAAACTGAGAAAAAAGAAGAATATGTTTCGGGAGAACTTTTAGAATATTAAAAATTTGAACTTCATTTAATTGAAGTTCTTTTTTTATAGTATAATCTTATATATACAGGAGGGGAAAATGATGATTATAAATCTTGGACTTGATGTAGGATCAACTACTGTTAAATTAGTAGCTTTAGATGAAAACCTAAACATTTTATATTCAACTTACAGACGTCATTTTTCTGATGTAAAACTAAGTGTAAGGCAAGTAATTACTGATGCATATAAATTATTTTCAAAGGATTATGTAACTATAAATGTAACAGGTTCAGGAGGACTTTGGGTCAATCAAATTTTTGATATTGAATTTATTCAGGAAGTTGTTGCGGGAACCTTAGCAATTTCAAAATTTATACCAAAAACGGATATTGCCATTGAACTGGGTGGAGAAGATTCAAAAATAACATATTTACGAGGAAGCCTTGAACAAAGAATGAATTCTATTTGCGCAGGAGGAACAGGTGCATTTATAGATCAAATGGCAACACTTCTAAGAACAGACAGTTCAGGACTTAATGATCTTGCGAAAAATTATAAAAAAATTTATCCCATAGCTTCCAGGTGTGGTGTTTTTGCAAAAACAGACATTCAAGCATTGATTAATCAAGGGGCAAGTAAAGAAGATATAGCAGTTTCAGTTTTTCAATCAGTTGTAAATCAAACAATTTCAAACCTTGCTTGCGGAAGACCTATAAGGGGACATATTGCCTTTTTAGGGGGACCTCTACATTTTCTTCCCATGCTTAGAGAAAGATTTATTGAAACTTTAAATTTAAAGGATGATGAAATAATCATTCCTGGAAATTCAGAAATTTTTGTTGCAATAGGGGCAGCTCTTTCGGGTATTGATTCTGAAATCATAACTTTCAAAGAACTTTATAAAAAAGTTAATGAAGAAAGAGAAAATATTGTCAGCAAGGAAAATAAATTAAAGCCTCTTTTTAAAGATGAAGAAGATTTAGAAAATTTCAGAAAAAGACATAGCATAAAAAGAATAAAATCAAGAGATTTTAAAAGCTATGAGGGAAATATGTATCTTGGAATTGACTCAGGATCAACAACTTCAAAACTTGTGCTTATAAGTGAAGATAATGAACTTTTATATTCATATTACAGTTCAAACAAGGGAGACCCACTTAAAATTATTTTGGATCAACTTCTTTATATCTATGAAAACAAAAATCCTAAGTCCACAATTAAATCCTGTGGTTCAACAGGCTATGGAGAGGAATTTTTAAAAGCTGCTTTTAATTTGGATTTTGGAGAAGTAGAAACTATTGCTCATTTTAAGGCTGCAAAATTTTTTGAACCGGATGTTGATTTTATAATTGACATTGGGGGACAAGATATGAA
>CAMQDG010000066.1 GCA_946999425.1 uncultured Peptoniphilus sp. | reverse complement strand
TGAATAGCCTATATTTTTTATATCCATGGGAATTAAATTTGTATCCCAAGCACTTTTTATTGAGTATTTTGCAGATTGACCTATATATAAAGTATCAGGGCCTGCAATTTTAAAACCGGCAAGGATTCCTGTTGCAGGAGCTGTAGTGTGAAGTCCTATACCATTTACAACTTTTCTTTCAGCATTATTTTTTTCAGGGTTTATTATTCTTGTTCTTTGAGTATCTCCAAGTTTTTTGACAACCATTGCAGTAGAGCCTCCACCATCCAAATTAAAAGCTCTATAACAACCGAGTTCTACAAATATTTTAGACATATCGCTTAAAGTTAGTCCAGCTGAACGACTTGTTCTTCCTTCGGCACTTAATAAAAATAACTTGCTTCCGTCTTTTGAAACTCCGGCAGCTGTTCTTGCACGTCTACCTCCAAGAACATTTATATCTTTTGTGTATTTTACAGGTTTATTATTATTAACTAAAAGGGCATGACCTCCTATTAAAAATTTCCAGTTTTTATTTGGAGAAATATTATTTTCGATTTGAATTTTATCTCCAATTTTTGTATTCTTGTCAAAAAATTCTTTGGCTTTTTTTGACACTTGAAGTATTGTTTTTCCTTGAGGAACAGCAAATGGGAAATTTTTGTCCACACTTATTTGTTCAATAGTTCCGTCAGCTCCAACTAAAATTTCCGAATTTTTTTTATCTCCACGAGATTTTGCAGCCCACATATCATTGTAAGCTTGAATTTTACTTTCGTGAGAATATTCTTTAGTTGTATCGTACCAATAATAACTTCTGTTTAAACCAGCAATTGGAAAAGTTTGTCCATTAGGTGCAGTTACTGAGCCTGATGATTTAATTTGAAGTATTTCTCCCTTATTGTTTTCGTCAATTCCAAGACAATAAACTTCAGTTATTATACTTTGTGAAGAATATAAAACTCCATTTTCCATTGAAGGACCTTCAGGTACTCCTTGAAGGGCCATGTTGAAAAAATCACCATTAGTTGCTGCTAAAGCATTTGTAGAATCAGCCATATCTGAAACACTTGCTCTTTGTGTGTATTTTCCTTTTCCTGTCATTAAATCTATTTTAAAATAAGGATTATTTAAATCACAAACAAGAACTACAACTTTTGTAGATTTATTTTCATTGATTTTGTAAGTATACTCAGTTTTTGTGATAGCAGTAGATATATTTTCCGAATTGTTTTCGCTTAAATTTGCAAAGACATTTATTGGTAAAAGTAATACAATTAAGAAAAATGTAATAATTTTTTTCATATAGAAACCTCCTTTTGTAATAATATAACAAGAGGGATTAAGATTCAAGAAGTTGCAAGCTCAAAAGCTCCTATGCTAATATTTAATGGGTGATAAAATGATAAAATTAATTGCAATAGATTTAGACGGGACACTTTTAAATGACAAAAAAGAAGTGAACCCCAAAGATATAGACTATTTAAAACATTTAATTGATAAGGGAATAAAAGTTGCAGTAACAACTGGTAGAGATTTTTTCAGTGCAAAATCTTTTTTTCCAGATGATTTAAAATTAACTTTTGTAACTTTAAGTGGAAATGCAATTTTTGACTATAAGGGAAATGAAATTTATGCAAATTATTTTGACTATGAAACTATTTTAAAACTGGCTAATTTTAGCGATGACAATTTTTTGACTCACGTTAACGGCTATAAAAGTAAATATAATGTTTTAATGTTAAATGGAAATTATAGTACGGAAGTGAAAAAATATATTGAAAGATTTTACTTTCCTGTAAAATTTGTGGATAAATTTGAAAAAAATGAAAAGTATTTTTCTTGTGTCTTTGTAGGAGATGTCAATTATCTTTACAACTTATCAAAGGAAATTGAAAAAGTGGAAAATAATTTGAATTTTTACCTAATGCCAACAAATTTACCTGAATATTATATGCTTGAAATTGTTCAGGGGGGAATTTCAAAATTTACAGCCTTAAAAAGACTTATGGAAAAATTTAACATAAATATTGAAGAGGTTATGGCTTTTGGTGATGAAGAAAATGATATGGAAATGCTATCAAAAGTTAAGTATGGATATATTATGAAAAATGCGAGAAAAACTTTAAAAAATAATTTAAAAGAAACTGCTTTTACAAACAATGAGGGCGGAGTTGTAAAAACCATAAAGGAATGGGATTTAATATGAGCATGAATATAAACTGGTATCCGGGTCATATGAAAAAAACTCTTGATGAAATCAAATCAAAACAAAAATTAGTTGATTTTGTAATTGAAATAATTGATTCCAGAATACCTATATCAAGTAGAAATCCACTCTTTGATTCGATAATTTCAAAAAAAAGACTTGTTATTTTAAATAAATCAGACTTGTCAGATCCAAGGCAAAATGCCTTGTGGGTAGATAAGATAAATTGTAATAATGAAAGAGCAATTCTTTATAATTCTTTAAAAAATAACAGGGATTTAATTGTTAAAGAATCAAAATCTCTAATGGAAGAGATTATAAAAAATAAAGAGGAAAAGGGAATAAACCATGGACCTTTAAGAGCTATGATTGTGGGAATACCAAATTCAGGAAAGTCAACTTTTATAAATAATGTTAGTGGAAAAAAGTCTGCCAAGACAGGAAATAGACCAGGAATAACAAAAACAAATCAGTGGATAAAAATAAATCCTGAGTTGCAATTGTTGGATACGCCAGGTATTCTATGGCCTAAATTTACTGAAGAAACATCTATTCATTTAGCTTGGACTGGAGCTATAAAAGATGAAATTGTAGATATTGAAACACTTGCCTATAAATTTATAGAGAACATTTTAAGCTATAAACCTGAAATTTTAATTGAGAGATATAATATTGAGCTGGATAAAGATCCTCTTAAAGTAATGGATAATATTGCTAAAAAAAGAGGAGCTATTATGAAGGGTAATGAAATTGATTATACTAAAGTTTCAAATATCATCCTTGATGAGTTTAGAAAAGGAGTGCTTGGCAGAATAAGCCTTGAAAGATTATGATTGACTACGAAGGAAAATATTTAGACCAAGGATATAAAAGCATTGTTGGTATCGATGAAGTAGGTAGGGGATGTCTTTTCGGAGATGTAGTAGCTGCTGCTGTTATTATGCCTGAAAATAGAATCTTAGGTGTAAATGATTCAAAAAAATTAACTGAAAAGCAAAGAGAATACCTTTATGACAGAATTCTTAGAGATGCTATTGCGGTAGGTATAGGAAGAATGGACTCAGTTACTATTGATAAAGTCAATATAAAAATGGCGACTCACCTTGCTATGCTTCTTGCCATAGAAAACTTAAGGACAAAAGACAATTTAAGAATTTATCCAGATTTGCTCTTAATAGATGCGGAACATATTGAAACAAAAATTGAGCAAGTTGATATTATAAAAGGTGATGCTAACTGTTATTCAATTGCTTGTGCTTCAATTGTGGCTAAAGTTTTTAGGGATAGACTTTGTAAAAAGTGGGAAAAGATGTATCCTGGATATGGAATAGAAAAACACAAGGGCTATGGAACGAAAGCTCACAGAGATGCTATTAAAGAACTTGGACCAAGTAAAATACACAGACAGTCTTTTTTGAAAAATAAGGATAATTGGTAATGAATAAATATTATGGAAATTTAGGTGAAGATATAGCTTGTAACTTTTTAAAAAATGAAGGTTATGAAATTTTAGACAGAAATTATAGAATAATTAATTCAGAAATAGACATTATTGCTCGTGACAGAGATATACTGGTATTTGTTGAAGTAAAAACAAGAAATAATGAAAATTATGGAAGGGCCGTAGAGGCTGTTACTGATACGAAAATTAAAAGGATAATTACAGGAGCAAAAAATTATATTTATACTAAAAAATTTTTTGATGTTTCAGTAAGATTTGATGTTATGGAAGTTTATCTAAAAAGTGGAAAAATAAATCATATTAAAGATGCTTTTTCAGTATTGTGAGGTTTGTAATGTATGCAAAAATAAAAACATGTACTCTTTTAGGACTTGAAGGAAGAGAAATAGAGGTAGAAACAGATATTTCTTTGGGTATGCCCAGACTCACCATAGTTGGTCTTCCAGATACTGCAATTAAAGAATCAGGCGAAAGAGTAAGATCGGCAATAAAAAATTCATCATATTCATATCCAAGAGAAAGAATCACAATAAATCTTGCTCCTGCAGATATAAAAAAAGATGGCTCACAAATGGATCTTGCTATTGCAATTTCCATGATGTGTGCAAATGATGAAATTGATGAGGCTTGTGATTCTTATATATTTATAGGAGAACTTGCTCTTGACGGAAGCTTAAAAGGAGTTAGAGGAGTTCTTCCCATGGTAATTTCCATGAGAAGTTTGGGAAATAAAAAATTTATTATTCCCTATGAAAATAGAAATGAATGCGGCGTCATTAAAGATGTGGACATATATCCTGCAAAGTCTTTAAAAGAAGTTGTTGAATTTTTACAGGGAGATGGCAAGCTCGAAAAGTTTTCAAATGGATTTAAACAAGAAGATTCGAAATTTGAGCTGGATTTTAAAGATTTAAAAGGTCAAGAAAGAATAAAGAGGGTTTTTGAAATAAGTGCAGCTTCAAGAATAAATTTGCTCCTTGTAGGAGTACCTGGATCTGGAAAAACAATGGCAGCAAAAAGATTTCCATCTATTTTACCTAAGTTAACCTTTGAAGAATCAATAGAAGTTTCTAAAATTTATTCTGTTGCAGGTCTTTTAAATGAAGGCACTTTAATTTCTATACCTCCTTTCAGATCTCCTCACCACACTGCCAGTGCCGTATCTTTAATAGGAGGAGGAAGAATACCTAAACCTGGAGAAATCTCCCTTTCTCATAGAGGAGTTTTATTTTTAGATGAACTTCCGGAATTTAATAAAAATGTTCTTGAAGTTTTAAGGGAGCCTCTTGAATCAAAATCAATACATATAAGTAGAGCAAATGCTTCTTTAACTTACCCTGCAGATTTCATCTTAGTTGGAGCTTTAAATCCATGCCCCTGTGGGTATCATGGAAGCAAGGTTCATGAATGTAATTGTAGCCAAAGTCAAATTGAAAGATATCTGGCAAAAATTTCTCATCCTCTTTTAGATAGAATTGATATGCATTTAGAAGTCTCTGAGGTGGATTATAAGGACTTAAAAAATGAACCCTATGGAGAAGATTCAGAAACCATAAGAAAGCGTGTAGAGGAGGCGAGAGAGCTTCAGAAGGACAGATATAAGAAAGAGTTTTTCGAGCTAAATGGAGAAATCCCTGACAGATTTATTTCTAAGTATTGTAAATTAAACGTAGCTTGTGAAAAAATAATGGAATTAAGTTTTAGAAAATACGGATTTTCAGCAAGAACTTATAATAAACTTTTAAAAATTTCACGAACAATAGCAGATTTGGATAAATCAACGGACATTAAAGAAATGCATCTTCTTGAGGCTATAAGATATAGAACCATGGATACAAAGTATTGGAGCAAGTAATGAAGGGACTTAGAAATCTTTTAATTTATTTAAATGGCATAGGGATTGTAAATGATCAGATAATTGAAATTAAAAATTATTTTGAAGCTAATAACTTAAATTTTGAAGATATAAGAAAAATAGATGAGTTTATTGATTTGTTAAATTTTTTAAGACCAGCAACTAAATTGAGATTAAAAAATTTTGATGAGGGATTTTTTGAAAGATTAGATAATCATCTTAAGGGAAAAGATACAAAAATAATAAGTATATTTGATAAAAATTATCCTGAAAATTTGAAATATATTGACAATCCGCCACAAGTTCTATATCTTAATGGATATATTCCTGAGGAAGTAAAAATTGGAGTTGTAGGTGCAAGAAAGTATTCTGATTATGGAGAATTTGTAACAAAAAAATTTGTAAGAGAACTTACTGATCTTGGAGCAGTTATTGTTTCAGGTCTTGCTTATGGAATAGATTCCATTGCCCATAGAACATGTCTTGAAAATAAAGGAAAAACTATTGGAGTTTTAGGCAATGGAGTTGATGTTATATATCCTTATAAAAATCAGAGCTTATATGAAAAAGTTTCAAAAAATGGTGGAGTAATTTCAGAATATCCCTTTGAAACTCAACCTTTACCTTTTAGGTTTCCTGAAAGAAATAGAATTATTTCAGGTTTAAGTTCTGCAGTTATTGTTATGGAAGCAAAAATTAAAAGTGGTTCTTTAATTACAGCAAGACTCGGTGCGGAACAAGGAAGGGATATTTTTTCAGTCCCTGGAAATATTACTTCGTCTCTTTCTGAAGGAACAAATTTACTTATAAGAGATGGGGCATATCCTCTTTTATCAATTGATGATATTTTAAGTAAAATAATTGAGCTTAATAAGAATAAAAAGATGGTAGCTCTTAAAAGTGATGAATTGGGAGAAGATGAAAAAGAAATTTATGAATTAATTTGTAATGGAATAAAAGATGTGGAAAAAATTGCAGCTAACAGTAAGTATAATATATCTTTTGTTAGTGGAATACTTACAGTGTTAGAATTAAAGGGATTTATAGAAGAAGTAGGTAAGGGAGAATTTAGCATTAGATAGGAGTTAGTTTTGGTAAAGAATTTAGTGATTGTAGAGTCGCCTACTAAGGCAAAAACAATAAAAAAGATGCTTGGAAGAAATTATAATGTTATTGCTTCAGTAGGTCATATAAGAGATCTTCCGAAATCAAGAATCGGAATTGATATAGAAAGGGATTTTGAGCCGGAATATATAAATATAAGAGGTAAGGGTCCAATAATAAAAGAATTGAAAAAAAATGCAAAGGAAGCCGATAATGTTTTTTTGGCGACTGACCCTGATAGGGAAGGAGAAGCTATTTCATGGCATCTATGTCATATTTTGGAATTGGATCCTAAGGGAAAAAATAGGGTTACTTTTAATGAAATAACAAAGGATACTGTAAAAAGTCAAATAAAAAATCCAAGAGAGATAGATATGTATTTGGTAGATGCTCAACAGGCGAGGAGATTACTTGACAGGCTTGCAGGTTATAAAATAAGCCCTTTTTTGTGGAAAAAAATTAAAAGTGGTCTGTCAGCTGGACGAGTTCAGTCTGTTGTTTTAAAAATAATTTGTGACAGAGAAAAAGAAATAGAAGAATTTATTCCTGAAGAATATTTTACAATAGAAGCTGAACATAAAAAAAATAAAACAAGTTTTACTTCTGAATTTTATGGGAAAATTGTAAAAGATAAAATAGAAAAAGTAAAAATATCTAACGAAAAAGAAGCGAAAGAAATTTTAAAATCAATTGATAAGAAAAATTTTTCAGTATTTAAATTAGATAAGGGAACAAAGAGAAAACAGGCCTTTAATCCTTTTACAACATCAACCTTACAGCAAGAAGCATCAAAAAAAATAGGTTTT
>CAMQDG010000065.1 GCA_946999425.1 uncultured Peptoniphilus sp. | reverse complement strand
AAATGCTTACCCTGAAGTTAAATATAGAACAGATAAAATTAAACAAAGACTTAAGAAGATAGAGAAAGAGAGTAAAAAAATAAGAGAAGAGTTAGAAAAAATAATTGTCGAAGATAAAGAAAGCCTTATAAATGAATTTCAACCTACAAGTTTTTTGAAATCTGAAATTATTGAAAAACAAGGAAGGCTAATTGAGCTTTTAGAAGACGAGAATACAAGTAAAGCTGATATTTTAACTTTGAAAGAAGAAATAGAAGAGAAAAAATCTATTTTAAATAAGAGAAGAAGAATTATAAATCTTGAAGAAATTTAAAAGAGGATAAAATATGAAAAAATTAAGAGAATTATATAAGCCCATAGAAAAAAATTTTAGTGAATATTTAAAAGTCGATGATTTACATGAAATTTACTTTGAAGAATCAGGAAATCCCAATGGAAAACCTATAGTTTTTTTACATGGAGGGCCTGGTTGTGGCACTAGTCCTGATTGCAGAAGATTTTTTGATCCAGATTTTTATAGGATTATTTTATTTGATCAAAGGGGAAGTGGAAAAAGCAGACCTAAGGCTTGTTTAAAAGATAATAATACTGATGCAATAATTTCCGATATGGAAAAAATTAGAGAAAGACTAAATATAGATAGGTGGGTTGTTTTTGGAGGCTCTTGGGGTAGCACCCTTGCGCTTTCATACGCAATTAAGCATCCTGAAAAAGTTATAGGATTAATTTTAAGAGGGATTTTTTTAGGAAGACAGGAAGATATAGATTGGATATATCAAGAGGGAGGAGCTTCAAATATATTTCCTGACAAATGGGAAAATTTTATTTCAATAATTCCAGAAAATGAAAGAAAAGATTTAATAAAGGCTTATTATAAAAGATTAACGGGACAAGATGAAAAAGTAAAAATTGAAGCTGCAAAAGCTTGGTCCATTTGGGAGGGAAGTATAACTACTTTAAAACCAAGTGAAAAAGTTACAGAGGATTTTTCAGATGAGGATTATGCAATAAATATGGCTTCTATTGAGTGTCATTTTTGGGTTAATCATATGTTTAGGGAAAATATGAATTATATTTTAGATAGTGCTCATATTATAAAAGATATTCCCACTCACATTGTCCATGGAAGATATGATATGGATTGTAGGTTTATAGGTGCATACCTTTTAAGCAAAAAATTAAATAAAGTAAATTTAGACATAACTATTTCAGGTCATTCATCAATGGAGCCTGAAATCATTGATTCTTTAATAAGAGCTAGTGACAATTTTAAAAAATTATATTAAGAACAAAGATGGAAATAAAGAATTTTGATAGGGAATATAAGAAAGGAAATGTATTTTTATTTTTTCAAGGACCAGACTGTGGACTTTGTAATGGGATGAAAGAACTTGCTTTAAAAGAGCTTAAAAATTTTGACGGAAAGTTTATTTCTGTAAATTTAAAAGATTTTCCTAAGCTAAGGGGAAAATTTCAAGTTTTTTCTTTTCCAACACTTTTATATCTAAGGGATGGAATTGAAGTTGAGAGAGTTGCAGGTTTTTTCGATTTGGAAAAATTAAAAAGGTCTTTTAAAAGTTAAGGTCTTTACAGATAAAAATATAAATATTATAATCAGTTTTGTAAAAATTTAATATTATCACTGGGGGTGCTTGAAAGAGCTGAGATTATACCCTTACAACCTGCCAGATAATGCTGGAGAGGGAAGTGCAAGAATACTTCTTTATTCTTTGCCGTAAGGAACTCGGTGAGATAAGGAGGTTTTTTTATGAAAAAATATGAAGGTGGTGAAGATTTTGAATTCTAAAATAAAAAATCTTGACCTTGGTTTAATTTGGTTTGGAGCTGCAATCTCCATTGCTGAAATTTTAACGGGAACATTATTTGCTCCCCTTGGTTTTAGTCAAGGTATATTAGCAATTGTAATTGGACATTTAATTGGCTGTGGACTTTTTTTCCTTGTAGGTTTAATAGGAGCAAAAAGTGAAAAAACTGCTATGGAAAGTGTTAAAATTGCCTTTGGAGAAAAAGGAGCTATTATTTTTACCTTTTTAAACATTTTGCAACTTATAGGTTGGACAGCTGTTATGATTTCTCAAGGTGCAGGAGCATCTTCTGAAGTTTTCTCATCAAATTCAACTAATATGTGGTCCATTATAATTGGAATTTTAATTATTATCTGGATTTTAATAGGAATAAAAAATCTTGAAAAAATTAATATTATTTCCATGTCAGTTCTTTTTATTTTAACTTTAATATTAAGTTTTAATATTTTTAAGGGAACTTCTTTTGAAAAGACAGGAGGACTTTCCTTTGGTCAGGCAATAGAGCTTTCCATTGCCATGCCTCTTTCTTGGCTTCCCTTAATAGGAGATTATACAAAAGATGCAAAAAATCCCTTTGAAGGAACTTTAACTGCAAGTCTTGTATATTTCTTCGCAAGTATTTGGATGTATATAATTGGAATGAGTGCAGCAGGCTTTAGTGGATCATCAAGTATTTCACAAATAATGCTAAAAGCAGGTCTTGGAAGTATAGCTTTAATTATTGTAATTTTTTCAACTGTAACTACTACTTTCTTAGACGCTTATAGTGGAGGAGTATCCTGTAAAAGCTTGTTTAAAAATATGTCTGAAAAGTGGGCGGCATTAATAGTTACAATTATAGGAATTGTTCTTGCAGTCTTTTTTGATACTGGTCAATTTGAAAACTTTTTATATTTAATAGGTTCAGTTTTTGCTCCTATGGCTTCAGTTCAAATTGTAGATTATTTTTTAATAAAAAATAAAAAGATAAATTCTGATTTTGACTTTATTAATATTATTTCCTGGGTAATAGGTTTTATTATTTATAGGATATTTTTAAAAGCGGGTCTATCTATTGGAGCAACCTTACCTGCCATTATAATTACAGGTTTAGTTACTTATATATTAAAAAAAATTTTTAAATAAATTAATATAAAATCTTTATAAAAATCTCAAAATTTTAATTTTGGGATTTTTTTTAATTCTGATTTGACTAAATTAAAAATTTTTCTATAATCTAATAAATTTTAGATTAAGGAGGTTATTCATGATAATAGGAATAGATTTAGGAACAACTAATTCAGCTGTTGCATTTATAGATAAGGATAATAATCCACAAATAATACCTAACAGCGAAGGAGGACGTGTTACACCCTCTGTTATTTATTTTGAAGATGACAATCCTATTGTAGGAACGGAAGCAAAAAATGAAGCTATTATTGCCCCTGAAGATACCATTCAATATATTAAAAGAAAAATTGGAGATAAGGATTTTAAATTTGCAAGAAAAGATGGGGAGCTTTTTTTCACCTGAAGAACTTTCAGCAATCATATTAAAAAAATTAAAAAAGCAAGCGGAAGGATATTTAGGAGAAGAAATATCCGGAGCAGTAATAACTGTTCCTGCATATTTTACTGATGCACAAAGAAAGGCAACTCAAGATGCAGGAAACATTGCAGGTTTAAATGTTCTTAAAATTATTAACGAACCAACTGCTGCAGCTCTTGCTTATGGTTTAGAACAAAGTAACGAAAAACAAAGAATAATGATTTATGATTTAGGCGGAGGAACTTTTGATGTTGTTTAAACAACAAAGAATTAAAAGTGCTTGCAACAAATGGAAATAGAAATTTAGGCGGATTTGATTTTGACAATGCTCTTTTAAATTATGTTCTTGAATACATAGAAGATAAACAT
Source organism: uncultured Peptoniphilus sp. (assembly GCA_946999425.1). GTDB lineage: Bacteria > Bacillota > Clostridia > Tissierellales > Peptoniphilaceae > Peptoniphilus_B. The sequence goes on along the minus strand of CAMQDG010000065.1, from coordinate 3,764 downwards.
GGCATTGATTTATTTGACGATGTGTATGCCATGGAAGATTTAAGAGAAAAAGTTGAGGAGGCAAAGAAATCCTTATCTAATAAACAAAAGACAAATATTGTAATTAATGCTTCAGGGATAAGGGATAAGGTTGAAATTACTCAGGAACTTTTTAACAGTTTAATAAGCGGACTTATTGAACAGACAATAGATATGATGAAATTCACATTGGAAGATACCGGATTAAATTGGTCAGATATAGATAAAACTATTTTAGTAGGTGGTTCTTCAAGGATAAAACTTGTTAGAGATAGAATCGAAGAAGTTACTCATAGAAAGCCTTCTCTTGAATTAAATCCTGATGAAGTTGTTGCCATAGGAGCAGCATATCAAGGAAAGTTCCTTGATGATAAAAAAGATTTAAATCAAGATTTGAAAGGAATAAAGATAATTGACGTAAACTCCCATGGTATTGGATTTTCAGCAATGGATAATGGAGTTGAAAAAAATTATATTATGATTGAGAAAAACACCCCTATTCCCACTGATGCAACAAGATCATTTTATACTTTGGTTGAAAATCAAAATCTAGTTACCTTAAAAGTTTGCGAAGGCGATGAAGAAGATTTAAAGTATGTAAACATTATAGGTGAGACTAGGATTAAGCTTCCTGCAGGTCAAAGGCCTAAGGGATCTGAAATGAAATTTTTCTTATCCTATGATAAGGACGGACTTATAAAATTAAAAGTATGGGATGCTTTTACAGATACAATGATAGATGCTTTTGAACTTAAAAGAGATTCAAATTTAACCAAAGAAGAAGTTGCGGAAAAAACAAATAGAATATCAAATATTGATGTACAATAGGTGAAAAATGAAAAATTATTTTAGTATTTATAATCTACCCCAAGATGCTTCTTTAGAAGAAATAAAGGGAATTTTAAACAAAGAATTAAGAAAGTGGACAAGTCGTGCTACCCATCCGAAACTTGAAATAAGACAGGAAGCGGAGCTAAATATTAAAAATGTAAGTGAAGCTATAAAGGTTTTTGAAACCGAAGAAAGTAAAAATTCCTATATTAACCAACTTAATATAGAGTTAAACAAAGCAAAAAATAATAATCAAGGAAGACAAAATACACAAAGCAACACTCAAAACGAAGGTGGAAATTTATCAATAGACCAATCCATAAAACAGGCTTATGAACTTGTTAATATGGATAAAAATAAAGCTTTGTCTCTTGCTCAAAATATTGCATCTCAGGCTCCGAATTATGAGCCTGCATGGATTGCTTTGGGCAAAATACAAGCTTTAAATAATGTCAATCAAGACATCTTATTTAAGACCTATAATAGGATTATGGAGTTAAATCCAAATAATTATGAAATTAACTATTTGTATTTATATGGACTTTTAGATAGGTCAAGTCTTTTTGTAGACAGGGACAAAAAAATTGTAGAGTATTTGGTAAATAATATAAAAAGGCTCAATCCCAACTCTGATGATACTATTTTTCTTGAGTGCCTTTATTTAAATTATTTAAATGAACATGAAAAGACAATAGACCTAGCAAAAGACAGGGTAGAACACGATTCTCGATTTAAATATCCTTTAGCAATTGCCTATTATAGACTTGCGGAAATAAAATATCTTGTAAGGCATGAAGAAAAGTGGCAAGCAGTAAACCTGGAAGATGTAAAAAGATATATTTCTCTTTTTGATGAAGGAAAAAAATATTATACTAGTGAATTTTTCAACGAAAAATATGAAGCTGTAAAAAAATCTTTGGATAATAGTTTTATTCCTTATTCATTTGTAAGTGTTATTATTAGAATCGGCATTTCAGGTATTATATATTATTTCTTAAGCAAAGTTGTATATGGAATTTTAGGAACAATATTACCTAAGTTTTTAAGTTCACCTATAATTAGCATAATAGACCTTATAGCATTTTATTTTATTTTTGTATTACCTATAGCTTCTATGTTCGCAAAGGGATACAAAATAAATGCGGACATTGTAAATGGAAAGGACCCTTATAAAGAAAGTTATAGGAGAAAACTTTTATTTTCTTACGGAAAAGCAAAGACAACTGCACAAGAAATTAAAAATAGAGTAAAAAATAATGAATAGTAGGTAAAAGATGGATTTTAATGAAAATACTCAAGATCTTAAAAGAAAAATTGAGCTTAGAATTAATTCTAATAATTTGGACTCTACTTTAAAATTTATAAATGAAGTAAAAGAAAAAAATAAAGATTTTTTAGAAGCAGATAATTATTTGGCTCAAGCTTATATTTATCATAAAGACTATGTAAATGCTCAAAAAATATTGCAAGATTCCTCTTATAAAAATGCAAAATATTATGAACTTTTAGGAGAAATCGCCTATAAACAAAATGATTATAAGTATCTTGAAGAAATAAAAAGAGAGGTAGATAAATTTTTCCCGGATACAAGTTCGTCAAAAAAAGTTAATTTATTATATTTACTTGCAAATAACAAATACTATGATGCCCTTGAAATTATAGGTTCCTTTTCTGATGAGGAATTTTTTGAAGAAAAAATGGAAGTTTATTATAGGGTAAATGAATTAGATAAATTAAGAAAACTTGCGAGAAAAACTCTTTTAAAGCAAGGAAACGGACCCTTAGGTGATATTGCAAATAAATATTTACAACTTTCTAAGTCAAAAAAATAATAGAAGAAGATTCAAAGGATAGTCTTGAAAAAAGTTTAAATAAATTAAATGCTTTAATAGGCCTTGGAAGTGTAAAAAGAGAAGTGCAAAAAATTGTAAGCACTATTGAATATAACAAAAATCGTGCAGCTCAAGGAATAGTTGATGACAATAAAAAATCAAACCATTTTGCCTTTTATGGTAATCCTGGAACAGGAAAAACTACAGTTGCAAATTTGTTGGGAGATATTTTTAAAGATTTAGGGATATTAGAAACGAACAAGGTTACAGTTGTAGGCAGATCAGATTTAGTAGCAGGATATGTGGGACAGACTGCGGCTTTGACTAAAGGAAAAATAGATGAAGCTATGGGCGGTATTTTATTTATTGATGAGGCTTATTCCCTCGCAAGAGGTGGAGAAAATGACTTTGGAAGTGAAGCTATAGATACTCTTGTAAAGGAGATGGAAGACAACAGAGATAAATTTGTTGTAATTATGGCAGGCTATACAAAAGAAATGAATGATTTAATAAATTTAAACTCAGGTTTTAGAAGTAGAATTAAAAAAATAATAGAATTTGAAGATTATACAGAAGACGAAATGATAGAAATTTTTGACTCCTATGTGAGAAATGAAAATAGAAGTATTGATGAGGATGCAAGACAAATAGCTTGTCAATATTTAAGAAATATTACAAGAAATAAGGATAAAAATTTCGGTAACGCAAGAAATGTCAGAAGTTTTTTTGAAAGAATAAAAATAAAACAAGCGTCAAGGGTTGTTTTATCAGCAGACAATGAAATTTTAAGAATAAAAAAAGAAGATGTAAGCGGAGCAATAGAAGAAATATGAATTTTTTAAAAGGAATAATGCTTTATATAGTTGTGGTAATAAACATAATAACTTTTGTTATTTACGGTTATGATAAATTTAAAGCAAAAATTAAGGGCTGGAGAGTTTCTGAGTTTTTTTTATTAACCTTGGGAATATGCGGAGGAGCTTTAGGCGGCTTTGCAGGCATGATAGTCTTTCATCACAAAGTTAGAAAAATTTATTTTTACATTGCAAACTTTATCGGCCTTGTAATTTTAAATATGATTTT
>CAMQDG010000064.1 GCA_946999425.1 uncultured Peptoniphilus sp. | reverse complement strand
AATATATTGATAATCCTTATGCTAAAGAATTTCAAAGTGAATTTTCTCACATTTTGGAAATTGAAGGAGAAAAATTCGGCTTACTTAATGATATTTTTTCTGGAACAGATAGAGTTGAAGCTGATGAATTTACTTTAAATCTTCATGAACCTTATAAAAAAATTAAAAATGGAAAAATTTTTTATAAAATTGAATCTTCGGAAAAAGTAAAAATAAATATTGATTTTGAAAAAAGAATGGATCTTGGAGAAAGAGTCTTATCAAATGCCATTGTAAGACTTCTTCTTAAAAATACCTTTAATATTGAAAGTGATTTTTATATTTTTAAGGACAATAAAATAATTATTTCCCAGCTTGATATTGCTTTTTCAACTTTAGAAAAACTTGAAGAGCTTGCAAATCAAATTGTAAGAAGTAACATATCAACTAAAGCTTCTGACAATTTCTTATTTTTAACAGGTCTTGGAAAAATTTATTTTGAGGGCCCCCTTCTTAAAAGAACTGGCGAACTTGCCCTTATTAAGATTTTACCCCCTGAAAAAATTGAAAACAAAATTGTTTTAAATATTCTTTCAGGAAAAAGAGCTTTTGATGATTATAAAAATAAGTCAAAAATTTTTGACAATATGATAAAAACTTTTAATGTTGATTCAGAAGATCAACTGTTTAAAAAATTAAAAGTTTTAAAGGCTTCTGAACAAAGTCTTGTTGCTCAAAAGAAAAAAATGGAAATGGAACTGGGCTATGAAGCTGTAAAAGATTTTAAAAATATCGCCACAAATTTTAATGGAATAAATTATATTTATAAAGTTTTAAATAATGTTAATTTTAAAGAACTTCAGCTTATTACTTCTAAAATTATGGATGAGGCTGATTATGTTCAAATTTATGGAATCCCTAATGGAAATATTGGACAGGTTTTAATTTACAGAAGTAGAAATTTAAACATAGACCTTAAAGGCATCTTAGATAGAGATTTTCCAAATTTAAATGGTAGCGGCAATATGTTATCTATAAAATTAAATTGCTCTATTAATGAACTTTCTAATATTATGGAAAAGTTTTTACTAAAAATTAAAAAATCTTTAGAAAAGGGCGATAAAAATGTATAAAATTAAGAAAAAATTAAATCTTGCTCCCAATATTTATTTATTTGATGTAGAAGCTCCTCGCATTGCAGCTTCTGCAAAACCCGGACAATTTATAATTGTCATAGCTGATGACTATGCAGAAAGAATCCCACTTACCATTTCAGATTATGATTTAAAAACTGGCTGTGTTGAAATAGTCGTACAGGCTTCAGGAGACTCTACAAAAAAGATTTGCTCTTTTAATGAAGGAGAATCCTTTAAGGACTTTGTTGGCCCTCTTGGACGCCCCAGTGACTTCTTAAGCATAGATTTAGAAGAGCTTAAGGGTAAAAAATATCTTTTTGTTGCAGGTGGTGTGGGAACAGCTCCTGTCTATCCCCAAGCAAAATGGTTTAAAGACCATGGACTTTCCTGCGATATTATAGTCGGTGCAAAATCAAAGGAATTTGTTATTTTAGAAGATAAATTAAAAAGTGTTTGCGATAATCTTTACATCTGCACAGATGATGGTTCTTACGGTTTTAAAGGCTTAGTTACCGATAAAATTGTTAATCTCATTGAAAATGAAAATAAAAAATATGATCAATGTGTTTCCATAGGACCTATGATTATGATGAAGTTTGTATGTCTTACAAACAAAAAGTTTAACCTTCCAACAACAGTTTCATTAAATCCCATAATGGTTGACGGAACGGGAATGTGTGGAGCTTGTCGTGTTTCCATTGACGGCGTTACAAAATTTGCCTGTGTTGACGGTCCTGAGTTTGACGGTCACAAAGTTGATTTCGATTCTGCTATAAAAAGGCAAATGCAATATAAAAACAAGACCTCTCCAAAAAAAATTAAAGATCATGCCTGCAATATTGATTTTGAAATAGAAAGACAAAATCACGAATTAGACCTAAATGGCGTTGAGGCTCCCAAAAATAGATTCACAAAAGTTCCTGTAAGAGAACAAAAACCTAATATAAGAAATAAAAACTTTGAAGAAGTTTGCTACGGTTACAATGAAGAAGAGGCTGTTTTAGAAGCAAAAAGATGCTTAAATTGTAAAGTTCCAAAATGCAGACAGGGTTGTCCCGTTAATATTGACATACCCGGTTTTATAAAAGAGATTTCAAGTAAAAACTTTGAGCAATCTGCAAAAGTCCTTTCTCTTTACACTGCTCTACCGGCAGTCTGTGGAAGGGTATGTCCTCAAGAGAGCCAATGTGAAAAATATTGCGTTTTAAATGCAAAGGGAGATTCCGTTTCCATAGGTAAACTTGAGAGATTTTCAGCGGATTATGCAAGAAATCATAAATTTAAATTATTTGAAAGTCCTGGAAAAAATGGAAATAAAGTTGCAATCATAGGTGCCGGACCCGCAGGTCTTACTTGTGCAGGAGAACTGGCGAAAATGGGCTATGAAGTTACAATATTTGAAGCTCTTCAAATGTCTGGTGGTGTTTTAGTTTATGGCATACCTGAATTTAGACTTCCCGATGAAATTGTTGAAGCTGAAATAAATAATCTAAAGAGTCTTGGCGTAAAAATCGAAAATAACGTAGTAATTGGAAGAACTTTAACAATTGATGAAATTTTAAATAAAGGATACGAAGCTGTATTTATCGGTTCCGGAGCTGGTCTACCTATGTTTATGGGAATACCTGGTGAAAATTTAAATGGAGTTTATTCTGCCAATGAATTTTTAACAAGAAACAACTTAATGAGAAGTTTTGACGAAAAATTTGACACCCCTATAAATGTTGGAGATAAAGTTGCAGTTATAGGCGGTGGAAATGTTGCCATGGACGCTGCAAGAGTAGCAAAAAGGCTGGGCGCTAAGGTTTCAATTTTATATAGACGTACTCAAAAAGAACTTCCCGCAAGAATTGAAGAAGTCCATCACGCTATTGAAGAAGGCATAGAATTTCAAATGCTCACTGCTCCCATTGAAATAAAGGGAGATGAAAATGGCTGGGTAAAATCTTTAGTTTGCCTTAAGAATGAACTGGGAGAACCTGATGAATCTGGAAGAAGACGCCCTGTAAAGATTGAAGGCTCAGATTATGAAGAAGCTTTTGATACGGTTATAATGGCCCTGGGAACAAGCCCAAATCCCCTTATTGCCCATACAACAAAAAACCTTGAAGTTAATAGAAAAGGTGGCATTGTTGCAAATGAAGATGCTCAAACTTCAAGAGAAAATATTTTTGCAGGAGGAGATGCAGTTACAGGATCTGCAACTGTAATTCTTGCAATGGGAGCTGGAAAAACAGCCGCAAATTCCATCGACAAATATATAAGAGAGAAAAATAATAAATAAATTTTAAATTAATTTATTAAAAAAACTCCACAATTTATAAAAAATAGGGGAGTTTCTAAAAATTGACATAAAAAAAGTTGAGGAAAAAAACCTCAACTTTTTTTATTATGAAATTTTATATTCCTGCATATTTTCAAGAGCCATTACAACTGTAGAAGAATTATGAAGGAAAGATGAGCCTGTATTTGGAAGAATTTGGTAAAAACCAAGTAAAATCAAAAGAGAATTGAAAGAAATAATCTTTCTATAATCATTTTTTATTCTTTCCTGAAGCTGTCTTGCAATCTTTATAGTATATATAATAGATTTTAAATCATCATTTCCAATGGAAATATCAGCTATTTCCCTTGCAATATCAGCACCCTCGTGCATAGATATACCTACATCAGCATTTGAAAGGGCAACGGAATCATTTATACCATCGCCTATCATAATGACTTTTCTTCCACGCTTTTTCTCTTCAAGAACATATTTTGCCTTATCTTCAGGAAGAACTCCTGATTTGTAATAATCAACATCTAATTGCTCAGCCACATATCTTGCTGCATTTTCAGCATCACCTGTGAGCATAGCTATATTTTTAAAGCCTAATTTTCTAAGTTCTTTTATAGTATACTTTGCATCTTCCCTAATAGGATCTGAAATGCAAATAACTGCAATAAGTTCTCCATCATACGCTAAATATAAAAGAGAATAATTTTCCTTAAGTTTGTCAATCATTGTTTTCTTTTTCTTAGGCAAATTTACTTTTTCATCTTCAAAAATAAAATGCTCAGAACCTATTAAAGCAGGCTTGTCTGCAATCTTAGAAGAAATACCATGGGCAACAATATACTCAGTTTCCGAATGCATTTCCTTATGGTTCAAATTCTTTTCAAGAGCAGCATTAACAACTGCATTTGCTATAGAATGAGGGAAATGTTCCTCAAGACAAGCTGCAATTCTTAAAGCTTCATCTTCGCTATAACCTTCAAAAGCTATAACCTTCTCAACTGTCGGTTGAGATTTTGTCAAAGTTCCTGTCTTGTCAAAAATAATAGAATCAGCCTCAGCTATATTTTCAAGATATTTTCCACCCTTAACTAAAATTCCATTTCTTCCTGCTTGACTCATGGCCTTCATAACGGAAATAGGAATAGTAAGCTTTAAAGCACAAGAAAAATCAACCATTAAAAAGGCCTTTGCCCTTGTGAAATTTCTTGTAAAAGCATAAGCTAAAATTGAACCTAAAAATGAATATTTAACTAAAGAATCCGCGGCATTTTCAGCACGTTTCTGAGCTAGGGATTTATTCTTTTCACTTTGTGCAATTAATTCTATTATTTTGTTAATTCTCGAATCATTGTAAAGTTTTTCAGTCTTTACTACTAAAAGACCTTCCTCAAGAACAGTTCCCGCAAAAACAGTACTGTTTTCAGCTTTTTCTACAGGTATACTTTCACCTGTAAAAGAAGACTGATTAACCATACCCATGCCTTTAACAACTTTTCCATCAACAGGAATAGTTGTTCCCATAGTTACTTCAATTAAATCTCCAATTTCAACATCTTTTAAATCTTTTACATATTTTTCATTGCCATTAACTACAAATACCTTATCAACGTTAAGTTCCATAGTTCTGGCAAGATCTCCTTGAGATTTCTTTAATGTCCATTCCTCTAAATCTTCACCTAAGTTTAGTAAAAACATTATTGAAGATGCAGAAGCATAATCCCTTGAAGCAAGAGAAACAAAAATAGCACTTGCATCTAAAAGACTAACATCTATTCTTCTATTAAAAATAGACTCTATTCCCTTTTTAATAAATTTATAAGCACGACAAATAGTTAAGATTTCCCTAAAAGGAGAAGGCACAAAAGTTTTAAAAATAAACCTCATTTCAAAAGCATCTCTTAAAATATGAAAAAGACCCTTTTCCTCAATAGGTATAAAAGATTTATCTTCAATTTCAAAACTTTCTAAACTTTTAAGATCTATCTCCAAAAGTTTTTTTGCAAGTTTAGACAGGGAGCTTTCCTCATAATCCAATATAATACTCGATGAAAGAGTTGAAACTTTACAAGAATGAACTCCATCCACCTTTTCAAGTATATATTTAATCTTATTAGCTGTGTCATAATTTAATTTTTTCTTGGAGGAGACTCTCATTCTCCCCCTTGTTCTGTGTAATATATTAACTTGCATAATTAATTATTTTTCTTCTGCTAATTTTTCTACAGTTTCTTCTTCCCTTGCTTTTTCTTCAGTTTCATTCTTTACTTTTGCTTCAGCAACTATATCTTCAGTGCTTTCTTTTACTTTTTCAATAGTTTTATCAAGACTTTCCTTAGCTTTTAAACCACCTGCTACTGTTGATACAGCAACTTTTTTAACTACGTTAGATTTTAAAATCTTATCTCCAAGTACTCCTATTAAAATTCCCGCTCCCATACTTAATAACTTTTTGTTCATAATATCACCTCATAAAAATTTAATATATTATCAATAAGTCTTAGCTTCAAATAGCAAGGAAACTTTAAAGCTAATCTATGTATAGTAATATAGCCTGTTTTAGCTTTAATTGCAATAGCAAAGGTTAATTTTTTGCAATAATAGCATTATCATTTATCTTGATTTTATTAAAAATATCATTATCATTTACCCTAATCTTATTAAAAAAAGGCCATTCATAACGGCCTTTTTTTAATCTCCACCTATAGCTATCTGCTATAAGCGCTTTGTAAGTTAAGTAAATAAATAGTTAATGGAAGAGATTATAGCTTTTAATTTTCATCTTATAATTTTAAAATAAAAAAGCTTAATCAAAAAGAGCAAGCATAGTAATTTAACCTGCTTCTAAAAGTATTGGACCATATTTTCTTATCTTTCTTATTAAGAATATGAAAAAAGAAAAATTTCCTTACTTTCAAATTAATATTAACACAATTTATTGATAATATCAATCATTTTTAAAAAAAGTTTTTGTATCACCTTGTTAATGTGCTATACTTTATCTAAGCAATGTAAACTTGTAACATATAAATAAAAAGAAAGGAATGATTTTATGAGTAAGAAGAAAGGTTTAAGCTTACCGCTGCAAATTTTAATCGGCTTAATAATAGGTGTACTAGTAGGTATTATGATGCAAGGAAATCCCGATGCCGCAAATCAATTTATAAAACCCATAGGAACCCTATTTCTTAATTTAATTAAGCTTGTTATTGTGCCATTAGTATTTTCTTCACTTCTTATTGGAGTTGCAGATTTAAAAGATGCAAAACAAATAGGAAAAATCGGTGCAAAAACATTTATCTATTTTTTTATAACAACAGCAATTGCAATTATTATAGGACTTTGTCTTGCAAACCTATTAAACGTAGGAGGAAACTTTGTTTTACCAGCAGACCAGCTTACTTATGAAGCAAAAGAAGCTCCAAAATTCATTGACACACTCATCAATATTGTTCCATCAAACCCGCTTAAATCATTAGTAAACGGTGAAATGTTACAAATTATTGTATTTGCTCTTTTTGTAGGAGGCGGACTTCTTGCCGCTGGAGAAAAAGGAAAAGCAGTATTTAATTTCTTTGACGGTATGACAGATGCAATGATTCATATTACAAATGGAATTATGAAAACTGCACCAATAGGTGTATTCGGACTTATAGCACCCGTTATAGCAGCAAACGGACCTAAAGTTCTACTTCCCTTAATAAGAGTCGTAGGAATAGTATATTTAGGATGCTTTTTACATGTAATCATAGTATATGCAGCATCTATAAAATTCTTCGCAAAACTACCAGTAGGAACATTTTTTAAAAAAGCCTTTGAACCATGGGCCCTTGCTTTTACAACTTCATCATCTTCAGGAACACTTCCAGTTTCTCTTGAAGTTGCACATAAAGACCTGGGAGTATCAAAACCAATAGCAAGTTTTGTACTTCCCCTTGGTGCAACAGTAAATATGGATGGTACTGCAATTTATCAAGGTGTATGTGCCCTATTTATAGCTCAAGTATACGGTTTATCCTTAAGCCCATCTCAACAACTTACAATAGTTTTAACAACAGTACTAGCCTCAGTAGGAACAGCAGGCGTTCCCGGTGCAGGTATGATAATGCTTGCCATGGTACTTCAAGGAGTAGGGATCCCCGTAGAAGGTATAGCACTTGTAGCAGGAATAGACAGAATATTTGATATGGTAAGAACATCCATAAACGTTCTTGGCGATATTGCCTGCTCAGTAGTAG
>CAMQDG010000063.1 GCA_946999425.1 uncultured Peptoniphilus sp. | reverse complement strand
AAGGTAAACAACTTTTCCCTTTCTTGTAGAAAGAGTACCGTCTTCAAGAGAAACCATACCAAATGGGATATGAAGGCAATCTTTAGACCACTCATAACCCATTTTTTTCAAAATTGCTCTTAATTGATTAAAGTGAAGATTTTGTTGAGATCCTACTACATATAAGTTTTTATAAAATTTATAGGTGTCTTTTCTGTATTTTGCCGCAGCTAAATCTCTTGTTAAATAAATAGTTGTTCCGTCACTTTTAATAATTATTGATGATGGAAGACCTTCTTTTTCCAAATTTACTATTTTTGCTCCTTGAGAATCTTCAAGAAGATTTTTTTCTTTAAGCTCCTCAACTATTGCAGGCATTTTGTCAGTGTAAAAACTTTCACCATTATATGAATCAAATTCAATATCAAGCATCTTATAAACTTTATTGAATTCTTTAAGAGAAACTTCTCTAAACCATTCCCAAATTTTTATTGCTTCTTGGTCATTTTCTTCCAAAAGTTTAAAATATTTCCTGCTTTCATTTCTTAAGTCTTCATTTTCTTCGGCTTCTGTATTTATTCTTACATAAAGTTTTAAAAGTTCGGGAATTGGATTTTTTTCTATTTTTTCTTTATCACCCCAATGTTTGTAGGCACAAATAAGCATTCCAAATTGAGTTCCATAATCTCCTAAATGATTTAAGGCAAATGTATTATAACCTAAAAATTTATAGATTCTTTTAATTGAATCTCCTATTACAGTTGATCTTATATGTCCTATATGAAAGGGCTTTGCTATGTTTGGTGAAGAGTATTCTATTAATACATTCTTACCATTTCCCATATTTGATTTTCCAAAATCTTCTTTTTTTTCTTCAATTTCATTTAAAACTGTGGATACTAATTTTTTCTTGTTAATAAAAAAGTTGATATAAGCTCCTTTAGTTTCAATCTTTTCAAAATTTTCATCTTTAATTTCTTTTGCTAAGTCTTCAGCAATTATAGCCGGATTTTTTCTATAAATTTTAGCTAAACTAAATACTGGAAAAGCAAAATCTCCCAAATCATAACTTGGTGGTATTTCTATTAACATACCAATTTCTTTAGCGGATAAATCCGGAATTTTTTCTTCTAAAATTTCAATAATTTTCTTTTTAAAATTTATCATAATTTTCCTCACTTAAAAGTTATAATACTTGCTCCCATACCTCCCTCGTTGTATGGAGCGTCATACATTTCTTTAATGTACTTATTTTTCTTTAAATAATCACGAAGTTTTTCTCTAAGGACTCCTGTTCCCTTTCCATGAATAATTCTAACAGATTTAAGACCTGAAAGGTAAGCATCATCTAAATATTTATCTACAAGTGGTTTTGCTTCATGAAAATTATTACCTCTTATATCTATTTCCGTTTTAATGGTTGAGCTTTTACTCTTTATTATATTTTTTGTTTTATTTGACAAGTCTTTTTTATCTTCTATGCTTATTAAAGAATTTTTAGGAACTTTCATTTTCAGCATTCCCACTTGAACAAGCACATTTTCATTTTGATCAGGAAGTTCTAAGATTATTCCCTCTGCATTTAGAGAATTTACCCTAACACTATCGCCTATTATTACTTTTGTAATTGGTTTTTGTGCATTTTTTATTTCAATTTTTTCACTATTTATGCTCGTTGCCTTTATATTATCCCGAATTATATCTTGTGATTCTTGTAATCTTCTTGCTTGATCTTTTTTTACTTCTGAAACTACATCTTTTATTTGACTTAAAGCAAGTTCAGAATCTTCTTTTGCTCTTTTTAAAATTCTCGAAGCTTCAATCTTTGCATCTTTTAAAATCTTTTCTTTTTCTTTTTGTATTTTTAAAAGCTCTTTATCAAGTCTTTCATTTTGCTTTTCTATTTCTTCTTTATAAATCTCAATTTGACTTTTATTTTTTTCAAGCTGACTTCTGTCTTCTTCAATAGATTGAAGAACTTTTTCAAATTCAATATTGTCATTGCTTACAAAAGTTTTTGCAAGATTAATAATTTCTTCACTTAAACCAAGCCTTTTTGAAATTTCAAAGGCATTGCTCTTTCCTGGAATTCCTATAATTAGCTTAAAGGTCGGAGAAAGAGTTTCAACGTTAAATTCCATGGAAGCATTTTGCACTCCAGGACTTGTTAAGGCATAAATTTTTAATTGATTATAATGAGTTGTGGATACGCACCGGATTTTTTTCTCCAACATATGATCCATTATTGCTCGAGCAAGAGCTGCCCCTTCTGTTGGATCTGTTCCTGCACCAAGTTCATCAAAAAGTACAAGAGAGTCTTCATCTGCATTCTTTAAAATATCCACTATGTTTACCATGTGGGCTGAAAAAGTTGAAAGACTTTGCTCAATAGATTGCTCATCTCCTATATCAGCAAAAATTCTGTGAAATATGCTTAACTTTGAATTTCCCTTTGCTGGTATATGCAAGCCAAATTGTCCCATTAAACTTAAAAGCCCCAAAGTTTTTAGTGTTACGGTTTTACCTCCAGTGTTTGGTCCTGTAATTATTAAACTCGTCCAATTTTCGCCAATACTTATGTCAATAGGCACAATTTTATTTTTATCAAGAAGTGGATGCCTTGCCCCTATTAAATCTACAATTTTATTCTCATTAAAAATAGGTTCTATTCCATCCATTTCTATGGAAAGTTTAGCTTTTGCAAAGATAAAGTCCAATTCTTTTAAAATATATTGGTTGGCAGCAATTTGATGGGAATACTCAGCAACTTTTTCTGAAAGCTCTTTTAATATTCTTTCAATTTCTTCTCTTTCTTTTGATTCCAGTTCTTTAAGCTCATTATTTAAATTTACAACTGCCATAGGTTCAATATAAACTGTTGCTCCCGAGGAACTTAAGTCATGAACTAATCCCTTTATCTTTCCTTTATTTTCAGTTTTTACCGGCACAACATACCGTCCTTCTCTCATGGTTATTATGTTGTCCTGTAAATACTTGGAATCTTCATTTCCTGATACTATCGATGAAAGTTTGTCTCTTATTGCAACTTTTTTATTTGTCATTGTTCTTCTAATGGTAGCCAATCTTGATGAAGCGTTATCAGAAATTTCATTTTCAGATATGATAGCATTGTTAATTATTTCTTCGATATTTTTATTTACATATAAATTTTCTGCTAAATTTGAAATATTATTTATAGATAAATCGTCATCATCGGTAAATATATATTTTTTCAAAATTCTTGAAACTCTTAAAAAATCAGAAACTCTAAGTAAACTTTGAGGAGAAAGGCTCCCGCCAAGTTCAACTCTTCTCATAAAATCATGTATATTTGTAATTCCGAATAAGGGTGGATTTCCTCTTTTGGAAATTAAATTAAGTCCCTCACTTGTTTCCTCTTGTGCTTTTTTTATAGCCCTTAAATCGGTTAAGATTTTTTCTTCATTTACTAAATCTCTTCCAAGCTCTGATTCACACATGTTTTTTAACTTTTCTAAAATTTTATCAAATTCTAAAGTTTTATGAGATTTTAAAATTTTCATATTACTCCTCTGTTGTAATGGCCTTTAGTAACATTAATAAATTTATCTTTAAGTTCTTCAGTTAATCCATTAAAATTATTTGTTTTAAAAGCATAAGTTATTTTATTTATTGTATCATAATCTTCAAAACTTCTTATTATTCTCCTATATGGCACAAATTCTGTAAGCCTTTCATTAGAATAAAAAATCGGATAAGAGTTATAAATAATTGTCTTTTTATTTAATCTTTCAAAAGGAAAATCTACATCTTTTGTATCTCTTAAATAATGCAAACCGCTGTAAGAACATGATTGGCACTCCTTACTATCCTTACATTTTTTTATAATTGAATTTGGACAATGTTCCATGGTCATAGCAGGTATAAACCCATAAACAATAGATTCAAGATTGCCCTTAACTTTTAAATTTTTTATTTGTTCATAGTTCATTTCTGGTGATAGGGTTATGGAATTTAAGTTGTTTAAAAGAAATTCTCCTGTATAAGAATTAAAGACATTTAAACCTATATCTCCATGTTTTTTTCCTTTATAATTTTTAAAAATCTCTATTTGGGATAAATTAGATATAACTATGCCAGCTATATCTATTTTTTCAATTTTTTCTTTTGCATTTTCCAGCTGTTTTGAATCTAAAATTGTTGGTAGAACTATAAAAATTTTATTTTTAAACTTAAAAATTTCTTTTTTGTCTATGAATTTTAAATCTAAATATATATAATCTATATTTTCGAAGTTTATTTTTTCAAAATCTTTTGTACTTTTAAGCTCAAGAATAAGTTTTTTATTATCCTTCTTTCTATTTTTAAATTCAAGATCATAATTTTTAATATCTATTTCTCTATTTGTAAATATGTCTTCAAACTTTTTAAGTGCCTCTCTTCTAAGTTCATTTAAATAAGAAATAGGAATAAAAATATTATTGTCCATTTTAATATTTATCGAAGATAATCTAAAGTCAGTATTATTTAATTTGGAAAAACTTTCTTCTACATTTTCTCTACTTATGGGAGATTTTTTTGCGCTTTCTATAATTTTATATCCCTGATATAAAATTTCTTTTTCCTCTGTTTCAACCTTTATTATAGGATTTTTATTTTCTCTTAATTCTATATTAAAGGAGATAGGGATTTTTTTATAAGATTTTTTAATTTCTTCATCAAGGCTTTCATTTAATTTTATATTTGTAAGCCTTCTTATTACTTTTCCTATTTCTAAGTTTCTCTTAGTTTTAAAAAAGTTTTGTCCCCTTTTGAAATTATCAAACATTGTTAAAGTAAATTTTTTATCTCCTATAAATTCACAGGAGTCTCCCTTATTTACATCATTATAAAAATCTATAATATATCCATCTTTAACTTTTTTTATAATTTTCCCTATTTCAATTCCCCTGTTGTCTGGTCTATCTATAGCTACAAAATCAGATCCAAAAGCACCAAAGGGAATCCCCTTTGTCCATTCTCTGTTAAATATTTCTTTCGATTTATTGATTTCCCCTTCATCTAATTTTTTATCAAGAGCTTTTCTATAGGACTTAACTATTTGATAAGTATATCTGCTATTTTTCATTCTCCCTTCAATTTTAAGGGAATTAACACCGGATTTTATTAAAGTTTCAAGATTTGTAAAACTTTGTAAATCCATGGGACTTATAAAATATCCTTTTTGACTTATAGGGCTTTTATTTTTATTTAAAATTTCATAGGGCTTTCTACATGCTTGAGCACAATCTCCCCTATTTCCACTTCTCCCACCAATCATAGAACTCATAAGACATTGTCCGCTATAAGAAACGCAAAGGGCTCCATGAATAAAATGTTCAATGTCAATACTTAATTCTTTTATTTTTTTTATTTCATTTAAACTTGTTTCTCTTGCAAGAACAAGTCTGTCAAAATTTAAATTTTTTAAAAATTTTCCCCCATAATAATTATTTATAGTCATTTGGGTTGAAGCATGGACCTCAAGATTTTTAAATTTACCCTTAATATATAATCCAAGAGCCGGATCTTGGACTATTATTCCATCAACTCCGGCTCTATATAAAAATTCTACTAATTCTATTGCATCTTTAAATTCTTGATCAGACAACAAAATATTTACAGTTACATAGACTTTTACAGATCTTAAATGAGCAAATTTTACCCCTTCAAGTATTTCTTCATCAGTAAAATTTGCGGCACTTGCCCTGGCACTAAAAGATTTTGCCCCTAAATAAACTGCATCTGCTCCGGCATTTACAGCACTTATTAAAGATTCAAAATTTCCTGCGGGAGAAAGTAGCTCAATTTTCATTTGACAAAATCTCTATTTGTCTACTTAAATCAATGATTTCTTTCTGATTTTCATAGATTTTATCACTCAATTTATTTTTTTCATTTTCAAGTTTTCTAATTTCTTCTTTTAAATCATTTATTTCAGAATTTTTTAAATTCATATTTTGTGAAAGACTTTTATTTTCCTCTTTTTGGCCTAAAAGTTCTTCATTAGATTTTTTTAGTTGCTTTTCTAAAACACTTGTACTCTTTTTAGACAGTTCCAATTCTTTTTTCAATCTTTCCAATTCTTCTAATTGTTTCTTCACTGCTTCTTGATCTTTAGACAAGTTCTTTGCTCTTATTTCAATGTCATTTTCTCTATTTGAAGAATCTAAAATATTAAGAGAAGCCAAAATTAAAGCTTGAGTTTGATTCAGCCTAAAATTGTTACCTTTAACTTCTTTTATTTTTTCATCAAGTTCTCGGGCAAGAGTTTTTACATATTCCGGGTTGTCATTTCCAACAACATAAAAACTCATATCATCAATTACTACCTTCGTCTTTTTCATGAGACTTATTCACCCCTTAATTTAGCCTTGAAATTTTCTTTTATTTCTTGAACTATTTTATCGGAAATTTTTTCAACTTCTGAATCTGTAAGCGTCCTGTCATTCGCCCTAAATATTAGAGAAAATGCTATACTCTTCTTTCCGTCTTCTATACCCTTTCCTGTATAAATATCGAAAACATTAAAATCTTCAAGAATTTTTTTGCCATATTTCTTAGCAACATCTTCTATTTCTTCAGAGCTTACATCCCTATCTAAAATAAAAGCAAAATCTCTTTTCATAGAAGGATACTTTGGAAGTTCTTTATACAATCTATTTTCTTTGCTTAGTTCTACAAATTTATTAAATTCAAATTCTCCCACTAAGGCTCCTGCTTTAATTGAATATTTTTCCAAAACACTTGGATGAACTTCTCCAAAGCTTCCTAAATAAATATCGTCCTTATAAAGATCTGCACTTCTTCCTGGATGCAAATATTCAACTGAGGAAGGTTTTACTCTTAAATCATCAATACCTAAAGTCCAAAGAGCTTTTAAAATCATTTCTTTCATATTGTAAAAATCTCCTTGGTTGTAAGAACCTATTGTTAATTTTAATCTTTCTTCAGGCAATTTATCGCTTGGAGTAAAAGTATTTCCAAACTCAAACCCTGCTGCTCTCTCATTATTTCTATTGTAATTTTTACTTAAAACTTCGAGCATATTGGCAACAAGAGTGGTTCTCATAATTGAATATTCCTCTCCAAGAGGATTTATTATTTTAACAACTTTTCTAAGTTCATTATCTTCTTTTAAATTTAGCTTATTAAAAATTGAAGGGCTTACGAAAGAATAAGTCATAAACTCAGAATAGCCATAGGCCATTAAAATATCTTTAACTCTTTTTTCAATATCTCTGAATTTAGGTTTTGAACCTACTGTTAAACCTCCGAAAAGAGGTTTTGGTTCTATGTTATGGTATCCATAAATTCTTGCAACTTCTTCAATTAAGTCTTCTTCTATCTCTATGTCAAGTCTAAAACTTGGAACTTTGGCAATTAAATATTCATCAAAAAGTTCTGTTTCTATTTCCAATCTATTTAAGATTTTTGAAATTTCTTCAAGACTTAAATCTTCTCCTATTAATTTATTTGTTTTTGAAAGCCTAAGCTTTATATTTTTTTCTTTTTTGTCTTTTTGACCTTCATCAAAAGCTGAATCAACAACTTTTGCACAAGAAATTTTTTCACTTAATTGGCAAACTCTATCTACTGCAACTTTTGCTAAATTTGAATCAATTCCCTTTTCAAATCTTTCACTTGCTTCAGTCCTAAGGCC
>CAMQDG010000062.1 GCA_946999425.1 uncultured Peptoniphilus sp. | reverse complement strand
TTCAACACATAAGAGGCTTTACTGATTGGTTATCTCAGCAAATAACTTTATGTAGACTATTTAGCCTTTAGTTGAGGATATGCTTATGAGCTACATTAATTTTTAATTATCGGCTCTCATCTCGGCTACAAGTAACCGAGACTTCCCGCCTTATATATTAAAGAAAAAGAACCTAAAATAGGTTCTTTTTTTTGTGAATTTTTTCGTCTAATTTGACTTATTTTTTAATCCTGCACATATCGCTTGCAATATTATCTTCATATATCATGGCTTGAGGCTTTTCTTTTCCCTTAAACTCATTAATTGACAAATCAACAATTAAATCATAAGAGGTCTCCCCAAAAGGCTCTGAAATTTGTTCCAGCCTATTCTTAAGATTCCATCCTACAATATCCAACTCAGGTCTTCTTATTTTTATGTGTTCATTGTCTGAGCCCATAAGGCTTATTTCGTGTTTTGCCACTTGCAAATTGAAAATTCTGAAAAGAGGCTTTCTAAAATCTTGGCCGAAGGGAGCTAAAGAATTTATTCCCTGAACAAACTCAAGGCTTATATCAGAGGGTTTTAAGGTACGTAAATAACTTACCTCTTTTAAAGGCTTTATGTCTTTAACCCTTTGGTCATTTAAAAGTTCTTCTTTAAGGCTATTAAAATCATCTAAGTCAAAAGATAGTCCCGCCGCCATTTTGTGACCCCCGTAAGATAAAAGTTTATCCTTGTGAGAATCAAGAAGTTCAAAAATATTGAAATCTCCGTAGGACCTTGTTGAACATCTTACAATATTGTTCTCCATAATTTCCCCTACTATCGCAGGCCTTGCATAAGCTTTAGCAAGCCTTCCAGCTGTAAGCCCAACAATTCCTCCGTGAAAATCATTATTTATTACAAATAAAAGGTTGTTTTTATAAATTTCATTCTTTTCTACGAGATCCTTAGCCATTACTTCTTCCCTTTTTGTTAGATTTTTCCTTTCCCTATTGGTGTTAATAAGATCCAAAACAAGGTTTGATACTTTGTTGTAATCGTTACTTGTCAAAGCCTCTAAGCAATTATCAGCTTCTCCATTAATTCGGGTTTTTGCATTTAAACAAGGAGCTATTTGAAACCCTATAAGTTCCTCATCAAAAGAACCTATAGCTAAAAACTCTTTAAAAGCTCTAAAAATAGCCCTATTACAGGTATTCATAACCCTTAAGCCCTCTTTTACAATTATTCTATTTTCTCCTAAAAGAGGTACAAGATCTGCAACTGTTCCTAAGGCCACAAGATCTAAGTATTTATGGGTCTCTTCTTCCCTACCTCTTTCAATGTATAGCTCTCTTAAAAGTTTCCATATAAGTCCGCAACCACAAAGCTCTCTAAATTCATAATCATCATTACCCTGCTTTAAATCTACAGTAATAGGGGCGACTTCTTCTTTGGCCCTTTCGTGGTGGTCAGTTACTATAACCTCCACCCCAAGTTCATTAGCTGCCCTAACACCCTCTATCGCATTTATTCCGTTGTCAATGGTGATTATAAGGGAAGTTCCCGGAAAATTAGGGTGGTTTGCAAGTTTTTTTACGGCTCCTAAATTAATTCCATATCCATCTGTTTGCTTGTTGTTTGTCCATATATAAGGATTGCCACCTAATTCTTTAATCATAAGGTAAGCAACGGAGCCTCCTGTCATGCCGTCAACGTCATAATCGGAATAAAGGCAAATCTTCTCTTTGCCTTCTATAGCCTTGTTTACTCTTTTTATAAAATCACTTACCTTATAAGCCTTATTGATTCTTGGTAGATCCTTAATGGTCCCGTGCAAAAACAAATCCCAGTCCTTTTCAGGTACCTTATTTAGTTTTAAAATAGCCTTAATTGGGTTTAACTCATTAATATCTGCCTTTTTCCAAATCCTTTTAATAATAATCACCTTCTTTTTTAACTAACTGAAAATTTAATATTTGTGATATTGCTTATTTCCCCTCTCCCATCTTCCATTAAATACACCTTATCAATTAGTTCTTTAATATGCAATATTTCTTCCACATTTGCTTTCTCATATTCTTCTTTATCTAAAAAATCAAGTTTCATCCCTATATATTCTTCAGTTCTTAGTTCGACTTCTGCTGAATATACAAAACTTACTTTGAATTTTTTCTTTCTCATAAAATCACCTATAAGCTACTACAACTAACCTGTAGTCTTTCTTTTCATAAGTGCAGGTGGATAAGGTTAATATTTCATTTACCTTGTTACTGTCAACATTAAAATCTATTTCTGAAACATCTTTCAAATTATCAGCGTAAAGTCTTAAATCTTCCACGTTTGCAAAATCTACTTTTCTATAGTCATAGTCTGAAGGGACTCTGAAAATAGCCAGAATCTTAAAGCTCCTTACATCTCCGTAGGAATCATAGAGCATAACCTGAGCTTTCTTTGCCTTTTCTTCATTTAACAATTTAGGTAGTTGATTAAACATAGTTCCCATAGACATCCTATGCCCGTAAACAATAGTATTAAGTTTGTCATTTTCACAATCTTTGTCAAAAAATAGGCTTCCATTTATAGAATACTTTTTATCATAACCGTGAGTTAGATAAAAAGAGTTATCACCTGAGTAAGCTATAGGATAGGCAATATTAGTTTCAGTAACTACTAAAAAACCTTTAATATCTTCATTTTTATATTTCTCTCTTAAATCTTTAACAAAATTTTCTTCTTTTTTCTCTTGGTAAATCTTAAGGATTTCTTCTCTTTCCTTTACTCCATGTAGCCTTCCATCAAATCTTTTAAATATAAAAAATCCAACACAAGCCATAGAGAAAAGTATAATAACTGATATAAATACTTTAAAAAATAACTTCATAAATTTCTCCTAAAACATAAGCTAATTGCATACAGAATAAATAGGGAACATAATCTAAGGTCTTATATTTAGAGTCTTTAAGACCCTTTAAAATAATATCCACAAAAAGACTTATTGACATGGATAAGATTAAAAATCTTAAAGACCTTTCTATACCTAAAAAATATATGGGTATAAAAATTGCCTTAACATCAGCTCCTCCTATAAAAGTCTTCTCCTTAAAAAACTTTATAAAATAAGGTAGGTAAAAAGCACATATAAAAGCCAACTCAACAATTAAAGCAAAGACAAAATCAAGGTTACTTGCCTTAAAACTACAAACCCACCTAAGGAGAATAAAAAAGGGATAAAAAAGGAGAAATAAATAATTCTCAACTTCTCCTTTTTTTAGATCCTTATAAGACAAAATACTTAGGTAAATAAGTAAGCTTATTTTAATTAAATTTAAGGTCTTTAAGGAAATGAAAAATAATCCTATAAAAAATATTAATAAACTTAAAATCATAAAATTAAAATCTTTCAGGAATCCCCTCAATTAGAAACTCATCTCCGTACTTGGTCTTGTTATATCTTCCAATAACAGTAATAATTGCATTGTCTTGAAGATAAGTGTTCCTATAATCTTCTTCTTTAAATCTTGCAATAGCCTTTAAACTTCCTGTTTCATCTTGCAAATTACATTTAACAACAAACCCATTATTTGAAAAACTTATTCTTTTAACATCTTTAACCATTGCCACAAAGGGTCTTGGCCCTAAGTTTTTTACATTTTCAATTCTGTTGGATTTGCAAAAAGGATTTGCCTGAGTTCTTCTTATATATTCTGCTGGATGCTCTGAAAAAATCATCCCTAAGACCTCTTCCTCTTTTAAGGCTTTATCCATAAGACTTAAATCTCTATCCTTATCTATTAAATCCATAAGATTTAAAGTTTCTTCTTTAAAAAAAGATATTTGGTTTTTAGGTCTATCTTCTTCTTTATTTAAGACATTTTTAATTTTTTTAAAAGACCTTATTAAGTCTTCCCTGTTATTATAAAGGCTATCTAAGGCTCCTGAATAAACAAGCCCCTCAAAAGCTCTTTTGTCTAAAAAGTCCTTTGTCCTTATAAAGAAATCATTTAAGTCCTTATAGGGTCCCTTTTCTCTTTCTTCAACAATAAGGCTGCCTGTTTTACCTACGTTTTTAATTCCCGCAAAGCCTGTAAAGACTTTTTTATCTTTTCCATAATAAAGATTCATGGAGGAATTAATATCAGGACCTACAAGTTTCAAACCTTCTTCTTTAATAATCTGCATATATTCAGAGATTTTATCAGCCTTACCCAAGTAAGAGTTCAAAAGTTCTCCCATAAACTCTTCTTTAAAATTGTATTTAAGATAGGCTGTTTTTGCAGAAATATAAGCGTAACCTACAGCATGGGATCGGTTAAAGGCATATTCACAAAATTTTTCAAGTCTTGACCAAAGCTCTTTTACCATAAGAGGACTAAGACCAGTATTAATACAACCTTCAATAAACTTAGGCTCTTCTCTTTCCATAACGTCTCTCTTTTTCTTGCCCATGGCCCTTCTAAGATTATCGGCCTGTGCCATTGTATAACCTGCAAGGTCAGTTGCTATTCTCATTACCTGTTCCTGGTAAACTATTTGTCCGTAGGTAGATTTTAAAATAGGTTTAAGGCTTTGATGTATATAGGCTATGTGTTCAGGGAATCTCATTCCATCTAAGTAGTCATCTATATAATTTAAAGGTCCCGGTCTATATAGGGCTATGCCTGCTGTAAGCCTATTAAAAAGCTCGTCTCCTTCTACCTTGCGGTAAGTGTTGTCAAGATCCTTATAGAGTTTTTTCATAAAGTCTTTCATGCCGTCACTTTCAAGCTGAAAAACTCCAGCCGTCATACCCTTTTTCATTAAACTATAAGAGGGTTTGTGGTCTATAGGAATATCTGAAAATTTCAAGTCTATTCCCCTATTTTTCTTAATTGCCTTTAAAGTATTCTCAATAAGACTCATAGTTCTTAAGCCTAAAAAATCCATTTTTAAAAGACCCAAGTCTTCGCACTCGGTCATTGTTACCTGAGTAACTCTTGCCTTATTGTTTTTTGGTCCTACATTCGCCTCAGGCAAAACCTGAGATATAGGGTCCGAAGATATAATAACCCCGCATGCGTGTTGAGATGCATGCCTTGGTAAACCTTCAAGTTTTAAGGCATATTTATAGATTTCTTCATTGACCTTATCTGACTTTATAAGGTCTGAGAAAGCCTTGTCTTCCATAGAATCCTTAAGAGTAACCTTGGGTTTGTCTGAGATTTGCTTAGCTATCCTATCCCCATAAGAGTATGGATACCCCAAGGTTCTTGCAACATCCCTTATTACCATCTTGGCTCCTAATGTTCCAAAAGTAACAATATTTGAGACCTTATCGGCTCCATATTTCCTCTTTACATAGTCTATAACTTCATCCCTTTTATCATCGGGAAAATCTATGTCAATATCAGGCATAGAAACCCTATCAGGATTTAAAAATCTTTCAAAATAAAGGTCATGTCTTATAGGGTCAATCTCTGTAATATTAAGGAGATAACAAATAAGAGATCCTCCAGCAGATCCCCTACCCGGCCCCACTAATATTCCATGGTCTTTTGCATAATTTACAAAGTCCGCAACAATTAAAAAATAACCTATAAAGCCCATATCCTTTATAACTTTAAGCTCTTTTTTAATTCTCTCTATATATATGGTGTTTTTAGGACTTATCTTATGGTTTAAAAGACCCCTATATATAAGGTTTCTGAAATAGCCATACTCAGTTAAACCTTTAGGAATTTCAAAATAGGGCATTTTTACATGACCTAAATCAATTTTTAAATCAATGCACTTACAGGCAACTTCCACTGAATTACTTACAACCTCAGGTATATCTTTAAAAAGTTCTTTCATCTCTTCTTTGGTGTGTAAGTGGTGCCCTATCCCCCTCATCTTGAATCTGTTGGGATCCTTTATGGTTGTTTTGGTTTGCATGGCAAGAAGAATTTCATGGGTCTTTTTATCTTCCTTATTTAAGTAGTGGGCGTCTGATGTTGCTACGACCTTTATGTTTAACTCTCTTCCTATTTTTATAAGGGCGGGATTTACTATTTTTTCTTCAGGAAGACCATGCCTTTGAATTTCTAAATAAAAGTCTTCTCCAAAAACCTCTTTAAAATCTCTTGCTCTTTTTAGGGCTTTTTCATAACCCTTGTCAAGAATGGTTCTTGGAATTTCCCCTCCCAAGCAGGCTGATAAAATAATAAGACCATTTTTGTTTTCTTTTAAGTCTTCCCAAGGGATTTGAGGCTTTCTATAAAAGTTTTTTTCTTCATAGGATTTACTTGTAAGCTTTATAAGGTTCTTATATCCCTCATTGTTCTTACAAAGAATGATAAGATGATACCTTTTGTTTTCTCCTCCCTTACCTTTTGTGTAGGCTTCCATGCCTATTATTGGAATTTTACCTCGGTCTTTCATGGCTCTGTAATATTTTAAAAATCCAAACATATTACCATGGTCCGTTAAGGCTCCTATAAAAGGAGTTCTTGCAACCATATCCTCTATCCTTATGGCTCCATCAAGAAGAGAATATTCGCTGTGTCTATGAAGAGGTATATACCCCTGTTTTTTAATTTTTTCAATAATTTCTTTTCTATTTTCCATATCCATATTATATCATATCTGCATTAAAATTGCAATATTTTTATTCTTATTAATAATTTTAAAAATTTTTCTCTAATAAATAATATAAGAAAAAATTTAAGTAGCCTATTTAGGCAAGTATTTTAAAGTTAAAGAAAAAAGGAGGACAAAGTGAATTGGATTAAATATGAAATAGGTAGTGGTTGGGTCTTAGGAGACTTCACTTATGAGAAAAATGAAGTAACTGGATTTAGTGACCAAGGAAAAGAAAAGGTTAAAACTAACAAGGATTTAGTTGTTCCATCTGTAATACCTGAGTATGGGGTTGAAAGCTTTGATATGCTTAAACCTGTTACTGCTATTAGGGGTTATGCCTTTTATAATGACCAGCTAACAAGTGTGGTTATACCTAATAGCGTTACGACCATTGGGAATTGGGCCTTTTATAATAACAAACTAACAAGCGCGGTTATACCAAATAGTGTTACTGCTATTGAAGGTTTTGCGTTTTCTAATAACCAGCTAACAAGCGTGGTTATACCAAATAGTGTTACTGATATTATGGAAAGTGCATTTTCTAATAACCAATTAACAAGCGTGGTTATACCAGATAGTGTTACTACTATTGGAAAGAATGCTTTTTATAAAAACCAACTAACCAGTGTGGTTATACCAAATAGCGTTACTGATATTGAGGATTGGGCGTTTTCTAATAATCAACTAACAAACGTAACTATACCTGATAATGTTACCGATATTGGGGAGAGTTCATTTAGATTTAACCAATTAACAAGCGTGGTTATAGGTAATAACGTTACTACTATTGGAGAAAATGCGTTTGCATTTAATAAATTAAAAAATGTGATTATACCTAATAGTGTTACTGCTATTGGAGAAAGTGCGTTTCAATTTAACAACTTAGCAAATGTAATTATACCAAATAGCGTTACAAGTATTGGAAATGGTGCGTTTAGATCTAACAAATTAACAAATGTGGTTATACCAGATAGCGTTACTGCTATTGGAGATTTTGCGTTTGAATCTAACAAACTTACAAGCGTAGTTATACCTGATAGTGCTACAAATATCGGGCATAAAGCTTTTTATGATAACCTATTAACAGACGTGATTATACCTGATTCTGTAGAAGAAATAGGTGATTATGCCTTTTACGACAGCCCAATCAAAAAATTAAAGTTAAGTAAAAATATTAAAAGTTTAAAGGAAAATACTTTTCCTGATAGCGAAATAGTAGAGAAAGCCTTATATCAAAGTTTAATAAGGTAAAAAAAGGAGGACAAAGTGAATTGGATTAAATATGAAATAGGCAAAGGTTGGGTCTTAGGCGACTTCACTTATGAGAAAAATGAAGTAACTGGATTTAGTGACCAAGGAAAAGAAAAGGTTAAAACTAACAAGGATTTAGTTGTTCCATCTGTAATACCTGAGTATGGGGTTGAAAGCTTTGATATGCTTAAACCTGTTACTGCTATTAG
>CAMQDG010000061.1 GCA_946999425.1 uncultured Peptoniphilus sp. | reverse complement strand
GCTAAAGAGCGGAACACTGGCCAAAAGCGTATTAAATGCACACTAAAAGAAAGGAAATATATGATGAACAAAAGAAAAACAGTATTGACAGCAGTAGTAATCGGAGCAGGTGTTATAGCGGTGATTGATAGAATCAAACTTTTTAGCAAGATTAATGACTTGGAAGAAAGAACAAAAGACATCGGTCGCTGCCATAATGACTTTTGTATTTTGCAGGAAAGATATAACAAAAATACAGATAAACAGATAGAAAGCATTCAGGAAGAAATCGGCTCTGTTTATGAACACATGGCAGAGCTTTCAAAGGAAAAAGAAGATGGGAGGTAAGTTATGGCGTATGTACCAATCCCAAAAGACCTAAAGAAGGTAAAAACAAAGGTAGCTTTTAACTTAACCAAAAGGCAGATGATAGGCTTCACACTCGCGGGACTGGTAGGACTACCAGTCTATTTATTTATGCGAAAGGTCGTTCCAAATGATATAGCCGTCATATTTCTCATTGTGTCCACACTCCCTATCTTTTTCATCACTCTTTTTGAAAAGGACGGACTGACATTTGAGAAATATTTTAAATATATTTACCTTCATAAGTTTTATCAGCCACAAAAAAGAGTGAGAAAGGAGGTTTACCTTGAAAGACAAAAGAAAGATTCAGCAGGTAAAGTTAGAACAAAACAAAAAGAAGTTAAGAAGTCAAAAACAGGACTTAAAGCAAAATAAGGGAAAATCTAAAAAAGATAAAGGCGGGCTACTTGACCTTATTTTTAGAAAAGAACCAAAAAGATATACTGTCGAAGATACCATTCCCTATCTTAGACTCTTAAAAAGCGGTATATGTCAGCTTGACGAAAAGCACTTTAGTAAAAGCATAGCCTTTCAGGATATTAACTACCAACTTGCCTTAGATGAAGATCGAGACTTGATTTTTAATCAGTTTGCAAATTTTCTAAACTCCTTTGATCCAAGTATCAGTATTGAGTTTTCATATATCAATCAACTTGGACGAAACGAAGAAATGAAGTCGGCAATTCAGATACCGGATAAAAAGGACGGTTTTGACGATATACGTCTTGAGTTTAGAGAGATGCTTAAAAGTCAGATTGTAAAGGGAAATAACGGACTGAAAAAATCAAAGTATGTAACCTTTACAGTAGAAGCGGATAATTTAGAGCAGGCAACATCAAAACTTGAAAGACTGGAGATAGATATATTATCTAATCTAAAGAGTATGGGAGTTCGTGCGGAAAGTTTAAGTGGAGAAGAAAGACTCAAGATTCTTCATGATATATTAAATCCTAATAAGACCTTTGAGTTTTCATACAAAAATCTGAGGAAAAGGGAAAGCACTAAAACATACATTGTGCCTGATGAATTTAACTTCACGCCTTCAAGGTACTTTAAGTTTGGAAAATTTATCGGGGCAGTAAGTCATTTTCAAATCCTTGCAAGTGAGCTTTCAGACCGTATGCTTGCCGAGTTTTTGGATATTGATGATAACATCAATATTTCATTTCATATTAAGGCAATCGACCAATCGGAAGCTATTAAAATGGTAAAGAGAAAAAATACCGATATTGACAAGATGAAAATTGAGGAAAATAAGAAAGCGGTAAGAAGCGGTTATGATATGGACATTCTTCCATCGGACTTAATCACCTATGGAGAAGATGTAAAAAGCCTCCTAAAGGACTTGCAGACAAGAGATGAGCGAATGTTTGTGGTAAGTATCGTCTTTATGAACTTTGCAAAAACGGTGCAAAAGCTTGATAACACAATCTCTCAGATAAGTTCCATTGCAAATAAGCATAACTGCAAGCTGAAAAGACTTGACCATACGCAAGAACAAGGACTTATCAGCGTGCTACCTCTTGGCGTAAATAAGATTGAAATAGACAGAGGACTG
Source organism: uncultured Peptoniphilus sp. (assembly GCA_946999425.1). GTDB lineage: Bacteria > Bacillota > Clostridia > Tissierellales > Peptoniphilaceae > Peptoniphilus_B. The sequence goes on along the minus strand of CAMQDG010000061.1, from coordinate 6,130 downwards.
ACAAGATCATCTACGGCAGTTTTTATGCCCTTTACCACAGAGGAGCTTTTCATCAATTCAAGTAACAGTCTTTATTACGGACTAAATGCCTTAAGCCATAACCTGATTATGGCAGATAGGAAAAAACTCAAAAATCCAAACGGTCTAATCCTCGGAACTCCTGGAAGTGGTAAATCCTTTAGTGCTAAAAGAGAAATGGCAAATGCAATTTTAGTAACGGACGATGATGTGATTATCTGCGATCCAGAAGGAGAGTATGGAAACCTTGTAAGACAATTTAATGGAGAAGTCATTAAAGTCAGCAGTAAGTCCAAAGATTACCTGAATCCCCTTGATATAAATATGAACTATGGCGATGGGGATGCGCCACTGAAAGACAAAGCAAACTTCATTATGAGTATGCTGGAGCTTGTAGTAGGCGGTAGTGGTCTTACGGCAGAAGAAAAGTCCGTTATAGACAGGTGCTTACCTAAGATTTACGAAAAGTATTTTGATAATCCAACTCCTGACAATATGCCAATACTGCAAGACCTATACGATATGTTAAAAGGACAGGAAGAAAAGGTCGGTAAAAAGCTGGCAACGGAGATGGAAATCTATGTATCAGGTTCCCTTAATGTTTTTAATCACAGGTCAAATGTGGACTTAAATAAGAAACTCCTGTGCTTTGATATTAAAGAGCTTGGAAGTCAGCTAAAGAAAATCGGTATGCTTGTTATACAGGATCAGGTGTGGAATAAAGTATCTCAAAATAGAGGAAGCAAGGCTACAAGGTACTATATAGATGAGTTTCACTTGCTATTAAAAGATGAGCAGACAGCATCTTATTCTGTGGAAATATGGAAGCGTTTTAGAAAATGGGGAGGTATTCCAACAGGTATTACGCAAAATGTCAAAGACCTACTTATGAGTAAGGAAATTGAAAATATCTTTGATAATACCGACTTTGTCTTAATGCTAAATCAAGCGTCAGGAGACAGAGAAATTTTAGCAAGAAAACTTAAAATCTCACTTCCTCAGCTTAGATATGTTACCAACTCAAATGAGGGCGAGGGATTACTGTTCTTTGGAAATACCATTGTTCCTTTCCTTGATAAGTTCCCGAAAGATACAATTCTCTATCAGAAGATGACTACCAAGCCTGAAGAAGTGAGGTAGCCTATGGGAAAAAAGCTGAAAAAGGATTTTAGGGAAAGGCATAAGGCAAGTCTTGAAAGAGAAATGATCCATAGTGAAACATTCACTACATCTGAAGAAAGTAAGCTAAAGCACAACGATGATTACAGAGGAAAAATCGTCCATGACAAAGACAGATTTCAGGACAAGGTTCATAAGAAAATAAACAAGGTAAGTTCTGATAATGAAAAGGCTTATGGAACATCCAAGAGAAACGCAAGATATAGAGCTTCTGATAAGGATAGTGTAGCTGCTGTAAGTAAAACAGGAAGATCTGATTATATTACGGAGGTAAAGGATGGAAAAATCTATGATCCTTTAGGAAAAGACCTTGATAATGACGGGATTATAGACAGATACGATAATGACTTTAGGGATAGCGACTATTTTGAGTCAACTTATGATGTGGATGATAATCTCCATAAAAAAGATGAGTTTATTGGAAGTTCCCCTAAAAGTTATGAGGCTAAAAAGAGAAAGTATAAGAGGAAAAACTACACCGAAAGCCTTTATACAAGAAAAAAAGAAGATGTGTCAAAGGAAAATAAATCTGAAGGTAAAAAGACTGGAAAAGATGCTGCAAGCGAAAAAGTTCATAGTAGCCTTTCTAAAGAGCAGAGGAAAAAGCTAAAGAAAGATATGGTAAAGGTATCTGCCCTTTCAGGACTTGCCAAAGGAAGTGAAACCGTAAGGGATTATCTTTCTCATGGAAGTGATGAAAATAAAGGGGTGGAAGCAGGAGAAAAGACGGCGGACGCAAGCTCTAAACTCATTCATGGCATAAAGAAATATTCTGATAAGAAAAAGGCGAAGAAAGGATACGATCTTACAAATAAGGATTATAAAATCAGGAAGCGAAAATCGAAGCTTGAATTTCGTGATGCCAAAGAGAACCTGAAAAAGACGAATGAATATAAAAGAGCAAATGCCTATAAAAGATTTCAAAAGAAAAATCAGGTAAAGGCAGCCATTCGTCGTGAGAATAAGTCAAGGCTCAGAGATCGGATTAAAGAAAACCTCATTGGCTCGTTGAAAGGCTCAAAGAGATTTATAGTAAGAAAAGCAAAGGGACTTATGATTATTTTCATAGGTCTTATTATTTTGGGAACTTTCTTTATCAACTTTGCAGGAACGGGAATGACAGGCTTTATGAACTCCACAAGTTCTGTTCTTACAACAAGCTATTTGTCAAAGCCAAATGTCCTAAATGAAATCAATCAGAATTTTTCCGCTATGGAAAGTGAGCTTCAAAACGAGGTTGATCATGTCAAAGAAAATTATCCCGGATATGACGAGTACATCCTAAATAACACAGAGTACATCGGTCATAATGTCCATGAGCTTTTATCCTACATTACATCAAGGTGCGGAGAAGTAAAGAATGTATCGGAAGTAAGCTCCGTATTAAATGAGCTTTTTAAGTCCATGTATGACCTTGAGTATAAGGAAGAAGTAGAAATCAGATACAGGACAGTTACAGAAACCTATACCGATGAAGATGGAAATGAATATACCGAAAGCTATGAAGAACCTTACGAGTACAAGAAACTCATTGTAACCCTTCATAAAAGGGAAATGGACAGTATCATCAGAGAAGTCTTTGCAAACTATCCTGACAATCTAAAGCACTATGAAGCCTTATTCCTTGCTCAAGGCAATATGGGAGAAGCCTTTGGCAATAGCGATCTGATTGCTTCAAATGGAGGTATTGGAGGTGGAAAAGAGTATGAGGCTTCTACGGAAGTTCAAAAGAAGATTGTAAATGCTGCATACATTACGCCATCTCCGGGTGCAGGCTGGTGTGCCATGTGGGTATCGCAGGTCTATCAAAATGCAGGACTTGGATATATTGGCGGAAATGCCTGCGATATGTACCGAAACTACACCTTTACATCAGATAAATCAAAACTCAAGGTGGGAATGCTTGTAGCGGTGGAAAGCAGTAGTAGTGGAAGCACAGCAGGACTTACCTATGGTCATGTAGGAATTTATATTGGAGATGGTAAAGTTATGGATAATATTGGACGAATAAGAGTAACCACTTTAGACAATTGGATTGCGTCTTTCTGCAAGCATCATCCCGTAGGATTTGGATTCCCACCAAACGTAAAGAAATAGGAGGTAACAATGTGAAACGAGAATTAACGGTAGTGAAAAACAAAATAAAGAAGTTGAAGGATAAAAAGGCTCTGATTGATGAAGAATTGGAGCCTTTATTTATTCGTGAAGAAGAACTTGAAAACGAAGAAATCATTGCTATTTGCAGAAAGAACAACATTACAATCAGTGATTTGATGGCAAAAGTAAACAGAGAAAAAGTAGAAGTGAAAAAGGAGAAAACAAATGAAAACCAGTTTGAAAAATAAAAGAATTACAGCCATTGTTGTAGCTTTTACCCTGTTAATGGGTGGAGTTTTAGGGGTGTTAAAAGTTGGTGCAAAGACAGTGTTTGCGTCAAATGAACCGCCTGAAAAATATGAAACATATTATGAACTGAAATTTGAGGATCATACTTCAGATGACATCTTTAGAGGATTTTATTATGTCGGAAAAGAAAATAAAGAAGGTCAGCCATTGAACTTTAAATTTTCCTTATCAAAATCCTTTGAAGAAAAGGGAGGTGTAGTTGTCGATAAGTATAATGAAACCTTTACCAATGAGAATATGGACAAGGAAAATCAGTTAGATGATCTAAGATATATGACAAAGAAACCCTATCCATATTATCGAATTCATAATGTAGGGACAGGTGCTTTTACAAGTATCGTTTCTCCAAGAGATAAGGATAATTACTATATTGGAGATATTACAGAAAATGCGGAAGAGCGAACCGTAAAAGGAAAGAAAGCAAATGTCATTGTCTATACCTGCCCTGTTTTACAGTTAAATAGAAATATTGAGAAAGTAACGGTTGATTATGAGGGAGAGCTTAAAGAGGAAACAAAGAACGCTATTATTGGCAGAGTAAAGGAAGCAAATCCCAATATCAACAATGTAAAAGAAATCAAGATTGTTAAAGACAACCTGATTATTGAAACATGGAACAGATTTCATACCGGTGTACCATACCTTGAATTACCTTTAGAGGATTTATATAAGAGAGTAGCGAATGCGTCAGCTCAAACAGACAATAAGGATACAAAAGATCAGGAAAGTCAGACAAAAAGTGAAGTAAAGGTCAAATATCAATATCAGGATGGAAAGGTATATAAGGAGTATTCAGCTTATTTTGATAAAAATCAGGTGATTGACGCTTCTGATCTTGAAATGCTTCCGGATAATATGAGTTTTAATGACGATTTTGTAAGCTACAAAGTAAAAGGAGATGGAAGCGATAGTATTATCCGAATTGTAAAGAAGTTAGAAAGTAATGCTCAGACGCAGACGGAAAAGCCAAAAACAGAAGATAAGGGAACTCAAACAGAGCTTAGCAAAGATGATATTTCCAAAATGGAAAAGGAATCTAAGGAACTTCAGGAAAAACTTGATAAGCTAAATCAGGAGATTAAGGACAAGGATAAATTAAGCGACAAGCAAAAGGAGAAAATCAAAGACCTTGAAGCTGAAATTGAAAGCCTAAAAGAGAAAATGAAAAAAGAGAAGGAAAATAAAGACTTATCGGCAGATATGAAAAAGGAGATGGATAAACTAAATGAAAAGATTAGGGAGCTTGAGAAAAAGGCTGCTGAAACAAATAAAGCTCCTGTAACATCAAACCCTATTACACCGATCAGTCCCATTTCCGGAAGTAAGACAAGCTCAGGTGTTTCAAATCAAACACCTGTAAATAATATAGGCAAAGGCTCATCTCCACAGGATAGTACAGAAAAGATTACAAAGGACATAAATATTGGTAAGACCGATGAAAAAGAAAAGGAAATTCGTTATCCCAACAAGCTGACACCGAAACAGCCTGCCAATAACAGCAGTCAGGATTCCTCTATGGATGGTTCAAGTAAGAATGTAAATACCAATAAAGGAGTTGCTTCTGCTCCATCAAAGGCACGAGGAACTGTTACGGAAAATAAGGATAATGCGAACAAGGATTATTCGATTCATCATGGAGATAGCGGTGATAAGAGAGAAACGGATATGTATTCAGCGGATGCAAGACAGTTTGTTACCTTTACTACTAAGAATGGCAAGACTTTCCATCTAATCATCAATCACGATGAGGATAGCGAGAATGTTATGCTCCTAACAGAAGTATCCGAAGATGATCTTCTTAATATGGTTGAAAAGAAAGAAGCTCCAAAACAGGAAATTACAAAGGAAGAACCTGAAAAAGAAGAACCTAAGCCAGTAAAAAAAGAAGAAAGCAGCAATATGGGAACCTACTTAATTCTCATTCTTGTAGTAGCAGGAGCATTAGGTGCAGGATATTATTTTAAGGTCGTTAAGAAAAAGGAAGATAAGGAGCTTGAAGGCTTTGAGGAGGAAGATGATGATTTCTTTTCAGAAGCGGAAGAAAGCGAAAATGAAGTAGATGAAGCAGAAACAGAAGATAAGGAAGATGATGATTTGGAATAAATTTGCACCCAAAACTATCTCATATTTGGTGCAAAACACAGGGCGAGAGAGTAAAATCTTTCGCCCTTTTATATTGAAAAACAGGAGGAAAAATATAGATGAAACTTGTAATTGCTGAAAAGCCAAGTGTTGCAATCTCTATTGCAAAAGTGATTGGAGCTACAAAAAAGAAAGACGGATACTATGAGGGAAACGGATACAAGGTAAGTTGGTGTGTTGGACACTTAATTAAAATGGCAAATCCAGAAAGCTACGATGAAAGGTACGCAAAGTGGAATATGGCTGATTTACCGATTATTCCAAAAGAATATAAGTATGAGATTGCAAAGTCCACAAAGAAACAATTTACGATTCTTAAAAAGCTCATGGACGATAAGGACATAGACATCGTGATAAATGCTTGCGATGCAGGGCGTGAGGGAGA
>CAMQDG010000060.1 GCA_946999425.1 uncultured Peptoniphilus sp. | reverse complement strand
AGTCTACACTCTTTCCTTCCGATCTAATGTTTTAAAAACATATTCATTTTTTCTTCTAATGAAGGCTCTTCATAATATAAATTTCTTTCTCTATAATTTATTTCTTTAAAAATAAAGGGATTTCCTATGGCACCTCTGCCAATTGCAAGACCATCTACATTTGAAAATTCTTTTCTTCTTTTAGCATCTTCATAATTTTTTATATCCCCATTTCCTATAACGTCTATGGAGACAGACTCTTTTAAATTTTTTATGAAATTCCAATCATTATCTCCACTGTAATATTCTTCTCTTGTTCTTCCGTGGACAATTATCATTGATGCTCCGGCTTTTTCACATTTTTTTGCAACTTCTATGCCCTGATTCTTATTAAAAATTCCCTTTCTTATTTTTATTGAAACAGGTATATCAGTTTCACTTTTTATAGCTCTTACAATGTCTGCACAAAGATCAGGACTATCAAGAAGTGCTGATCCGCTTCCATTTTTTACAATTTTAGGGGCTGGACAACCCATATTGATGTTTATATACTTAAAATTTTTTGGAATTTTATCTACAATGTCTGCAAATACTTTAGGATCATTGCCAAAAAGTTGTATTTGAGCATTTTCTTCGTTTTTATTAAGTTCCATTAATTCCAAAGTTTTTTTATCATTATAAAAAAGAGCTTTGGCGCTTACCATCTCAGTTATAGTTAAGTTGCAGCCCATATCAACTGCAAGGCCTCTATATACTTTATCTGTATAACCTGCCATAGGTGCAAGCATAAGTTCCATAAATCACCTCAAAAATCTTCTTTAGTATATCTGTTTATTAAAAATTTTTCAAATTTTCTTAATATTTAATTAATACTTTACCTACTTTTGTAAATAGGGGCTTTCTGTTATAATCTTATGTAATTGGAGGTTTGTATGAAAAAGAAAAGAAAAAGAAGACATTTTCGTATTTCTTCATTTTTTAAAATATTATTTTTACTTATAATTATGGTTGGAGTTTCAGTTTCATCTCTTGCTGCTACAAGTCTTGTTTCAGTTTTAAAGAAAGCTCCCCAAGTAGATCCAAAAAAATACAGGGATAAATTATTTGAAACATCAAGAGTTTATGACTCCAATGAAAATTTATTACAAGCTCTTGTTAAAGATGAGTTTGCTGAATTTGCTTCAATTGAACAAATCCCAGACAATTTAAAAAATGCAGTTATTTCTGTTGAGGACGAAAGATTTTTTAATCACTCCGCTGTTGATTTTAAAAGACTTTTAGGTGCTTTATATTACGATATAAAAAGTGGTTCTTTTGATCAGGGTGGTTCAACTATAACAATGCAGCTTGCCAAAAACTTATATACAAGTGGATCAAAGAATATTGAAAGAAAACTAAGAGATATTTATTATGCCTACAAAATAGAAGAAGATTTAAATAAGGATCAAATTCTTGAAGCTTATTTAAATTCTGCGGGTTTTTCTAAGGGAACTGTCGGAGTCCAAGCAGCTTCTAAAACATTTTTTGGAAAAGATGTTTCCAAATTAAGTCTTGCTGAGTGTGCTTTAATTGCAGGTATTACAAATTATCCTGAAAAATATACGCCTTATAACAGAGTTAAAATTGAATCTTCAGATAATTTACAGGAAATTCAAATTGAAATGGTACCAATAGATCCTTCTGTAAATCCCAATGATGAAAATACTTTAAATATTGCTAAACAGCTTTTTGATATGGGAAGAATTGATAATTTCGACTACCATCTTGTTGAATCCAATCAATTAACTCCAATGAAGGCTCAATTTAATCCTGTATCCCTTGAAAGACAACATAAGATTTTAAAGGCCATGCTTCAACAAGGAAAGATTAGTAAAGAAGATTTTGATACTGCCATGAATGAAACTATACACTTAAATTTAGGTGTAAAGCAGAAAAAGGGAATTTCTTCATATTATGTGGAAAGTGCTCTTGATGAAAGTATAAAAATTTTGCAGGATTTAGGCTACTCCCAAGAAGAAGCTAATGCAAAAATTTATAAGGGTGGTCTTAAAATCTACACTGTTATGGATACAAAAGTTCAAAAGTCTCTTGAAGATACAGTGGCAAATCCTTCCCTTTATCCAAGAAGCTGGGTTAATGAATCAGGAGATCCTCAACCTCAAATTGGATCTGTCATTATAGAAAATGGAAGTAATAAAATTGTTGCTCTTGTTGGCGGCCGTGGTGTAGGTGGAGGAAGAAATGCAAATAGGGCGTTAATTCCAAGATCTCCTGGATCTTCTATAAAACCTATAGGTCCTTATTTGGCAGCTTTTAATCATGGGGCAACTGCCGGAGATGTTTATTTGGATTCAAACTTAAAATATGTAAATCTTCCCTATATTACTTACAAACCTACAAATGTTGGTTCTTATAGGGGTTGGCAAACAATAAGACAACTTCTTGTTAGATCATCAAATGTTGGAACTTATCTTGTTTCAAGGGATATAAACACTGATTTTAACGATAGAAAAAATAAAAATTCTGTTTATTCTCAACACGTTAATGATGATAAAAATTTCTATTCAATGATGGATACTCTTGAAAGTTTAGGAATAACCACCGTTGATAGAGTTCAAGATATAGGTTACTCCCTATCTCTTGGAGGAATGTACAGAGGAATAAGTCCTTTAGAAATGGCGGGTGCTTATACTGTTTTCCCAAACAAGGGTATTTTTAAAAAGCCTTACATGGTTTCAAAAATTTTAACAAATTCAGGTGAGGTTATTTATGAACACAAAATGGAAGAAAAGGAAGTTACAAGTCCTCAAAATGCCTATATTTTAACTGATATTTTAAAAGAAGTAGTAAGAAGAGGAACAGGGACAAATGCAAGAGTGCCGGGAATGACCACTGCTGGTAAAACTGGAACTACAAATCAAAAAAAAGAAGCATGGTTTGTAGGATTTACCCCCTACTACACCTGCTCTGTTATGCTTGCTAATGATAGGCACGAAAGCTTAGGATTTTCTTCTGATAAAGCTGCTACAATTTTTAGACATATAATGACTCCAATTCATGAAGGTCTTGAAAATGAAGATTTTGAAAAACCAGATGGTATTTATAGAAAATATGTAAATGGTTATAGCGAAATGTTTGCTGAAAAAACAAAACCTCGAAATGTCCAAAAATTATCTTGGTATGATGATGACGATGAGGATGAAGATAAAGATTCTTCAAAAAAGAAAAATTCATCTGAAAATAATAACAATGATTCTAAAAGAAGTAAAAAAAGAAAATCTAAAAATAAAGATTTAATATCAGATGAAAATGATTCTTCAAAAAAGAAAAAAAGAAGAAGATCTGTAGATAACAATAATGAAAACAGGTAAATTTGTTTTTTAAATAAAATAGACCCTACTTTTTAAGTAAGGTCTTTTTTATTTGCTCTAAAAGGCAACTTTGAAATATAGGGCTACAAAACATAAAATAGCAGCCATTGGTACATAAATAAATTTTCCAAGGTAGTACCAAGTTTTTGTATATTTAGTCTTACTTCCTGTATTTATTTCATTTATTAGTGCATTTTTGTCCATAATCCAGAACCATGAGAAAGCTCCGAGAGTTGCACCCATAGGTATAATATAAATTGAAACAAGATCCATCCATGGTCCCCAACCTCCTAAGATTGCTCCCTTAACTCCTCCTATAGGCTCCATAAATATTCCGGGTATAAAGGATACTAATCCTATAAATGCCAAAACTGTTTTTCTATTCAGCTTTTTAAAATTATGAAGAATAGATTCACAAACTACTTCAAACATATTTTGTAAAGAAGAAATTCCGCCAAATAAAACTGCAAGATATAGGGCTAGGGCAAATATTCTTCCCCCCTTCATGTTTTGCAAAATTTTAGGAAGGGTTACAAATAATAATCCTGGACCCCCTTCAGGATTTTCACTGAAAGAAAAAAGTGCAGGTATCATAACGAGAGCTGCTACAAGAGCCGCTATAGTATCAAAAATGGCAGTTTGTTTCGCTCCTGCAACTATATCTTCGTCTTTATTTAAATAAGCTCCACAGACAATCATGCCGCTTCCTGTAATTGATAGGGAGAAAAATGCCTGCCCCATAGCACCAACAAGAACTTTTGGATTAAGAATCATCTTCCAATCAGGTGTAAACATGAATTTATATCCTTCAAAAGCATTAGGAAGAAGGGCAACTCTAAAAGCCAAAACTACAAATAAAATGAAAAAAAGTGGCATCATAATTTTATTTGCCTTTTCTATAGAGCTTGCACCTTTTATACATGTTAAAAGAGTGGCAACAATTACTATAAAATGAAAGGGTATAACACTGAAATTTTTATTTGAAAATGACTCAAACCAAACTTCAGAATCAACTGTCATTAAACTTCCTGTTAAGCTTTGAAAAAGAGATTTCAAAACATAAGAAATAATTACCGCATAGCCTATTGCAATACAAATTGAACCTAAAAGAGGTAAAATTCCAACAACTTTTCCAACTTTAGAAAGTTTAATATGGGACCAGGCCTTTTCATAAGATCCTAAAGTTCCTGTTTCTGAATATCTTCCCGCAGCATACTCGGCAGATAAACCGAAATAAGCAAAAATTGCTATAAAAAACAAATATACTAATAAAAATGCTCCGCCTCCATTTGCTGCAAGCTTATATGGAAATCCCCACACGTTTGCCATACCCACTGCAGAACCTACAGTTGTAAGTATAAAACCCCATGTTGATGTAAACTTATTATTTTTCATTTAAATCTCCTTAAAATATTCTTTATCGCTTTGCTCCGATAAATCTAATTATAATAATAAGCCTTTGCATTTTTATTGTCAACACTTAGCAATATTTATTTTATTATTTAAATTTCTTTATAAGAAAAATCAAAAACGTCATCTCTTCCATAGTGACCGCACAAGTCAAATTCCATGCGTGATTTTACAATATCATTCATATTTAAACTTGCATAAATTATTTCTTCCTTATCCCAAACAGGTTCCACTAAATAATGACCGTAAGGATCCACAATGGAACTTCCTCCACGACAAAGTAATTCATCTAATTTTTCAATTTCACCATAAGTTTTTAAATCTTTAGGATAATTTTCCTTTTTAATTATCATGTTGCAATTTAAATAAAAAACGTGAGATTCTATAGCTATATGTTTAATTGTGTCTTGCCATTCCAAATTGTCATTAGTATTAGGGGCAATTAAAATAGCCATACCTTTTTCAGTAAGGGCAACTCTTGCAAGAGGCATATAAGATTCCCAACAAATTAAACTTCCCATTTTACCATAGGGGCTATCTAAAATTGGAAGCAAATATTTCTGTCCGTCAGCAAAAATTACTCTTTCACTTCCTGTCGGTTTTAATTTTCTGTGTATATATTTTAAATCTCCATTTTTATCAAAAATAATGTTTGTGTTGTATAAACTTGCATTATTTTCAGTTTTTTCACTTATTCCTATGCTTAAATAGGCTCCAGCTTCCTTTGCTGCCTGTCCTAAAAGGGCTGTTTCCTTTCCTGGAACTAAAATTGAATTGTCATAATACCTTTTAAAATCTTCTCTGGCGGAATTATCTCTATGTCCAACTGTAAAGCCGAAAGTCATACCGAAGGGATAACCTGGTATAAAAAGTTCTGGAAAAACAATAATGTCTGGTTTTTTTAAAGCAGCTTCTTTTATAAGCTTCAAGACTTTTTCCAAAGTTCTTTCTTTGTCAAATATGTAAGGTGCAGCTTGAACAAGGGCAACCTTTGGATTTTTCATTTCTTTCATTTTTTGCTCCTTTTAAAATTATAATAATTTTTGTTGATTTTAAATCCTATAAATTATTTTACTTCATAAAGACTATTTTTTGAATTTTTTAAATATTCCATAATAACAAATCCTATAAATAAAAAAATTATAGGAATGACTATATAGTCGCTTTCCTTTAAAGATACAATACTTAAAAGAATGTTATATCCTAAGGGTAAAAATAAAACATACAAAATATAAAAAATGTTATTACCTAACAATTTAGGAAGAATAAATAAAAGTGGAATTGCTAAAGGACTTAATATAAAAATATTTAAAATCGATATAAATGTATAAAAATTACCCATAAGTGTTGCAGGAAGGCAGGCTATTAAAACTATTAATAAAATCAAAAAATCTTAAATTTTTTCATTTTATAACTCCTTAAAAATAAAAAATTTAAACTTCTACTAATTTTTATTGTAACAGAAAAAACATTAAATTTTTATAGTCCTTGTATTTTAAAGAAAATTTATAATAAAAAAACACTCTCAAATTATATTTAAATTTAAGAGTGTTTTTTGTTATTTTACAAAGTTTTTAAATTGTTTTAAATAATTTAGGCCCTTATTTTTATATGTTGCGCTATTTTTTGAATTTAGTTTTATATAGGCTATATTAAAATTATTTAAGTTTGTTGCAGCAAAGGGACTTCCATCGCTGGCAAAATAATATAAATTTGTAAGTTGAGATGGAATTTTTTCTTGTATTAGTGAAACTCTTCCTCTTTCATCAAGTAGATATCTTACAACTATATTTTTACCGTCTTTTGCAAATGTCTTGTCTAAAATGTCATAATTATTTAAATAATCTACATTTTGACTTAAGGTGTCTATTCCAAAAATCATAGTGTCGTATATTCTTTTAAGTCTTTTGTTTTCATCTTCACTAAATTTTGCATTTTCCAAAACTGTTTTTGAATTATTTTTTTCCGCCTCAAATTTTAAAAGTTCCAAATTCAAATAACTTGCATTTTTTTGAGTTGGCATCAAAAGTGTATCGTACATTGATATAAGACTTTTTTTCAGTGCCAATATATTTGTATTGGATTTTTTAAAGTCTTCAGAATTATATTTTAAATTACCTTTCTTTTTATTAGAAATAATCCCCTTATAGAGATAATTTTTAATTAAATAGTTGGAATTTTTAAAATAATTAAAAACTCCTTCTCTCTTTTTCAGCATGTTGTTTTGAACTGTAATTTTTTCATTCATTCCGTTTATAGCTTCAAAATTAAATTTAATTGCATTATAAACAAGATTTGTTTTTGCGATTTCTATAGATCCTACACTTGAATTGTCATAATAGGTGGAATTTAAACTTTTTAATTTAAAGCCCCTGTCAGCTAAGCTTTTTATTCTGTCGATGTCAAAGTTTGCACCTATAAAGTTTATTGCAGAATTTTTTAAATCTTTTATGCCTGCTTCTCCATCGATTGCAATATTTATAGCATCAAGTTCTTTTGATTTTTCACCTATTTTTAATTTCTTTTCTTCAAGTTCTTTAAGTTCTTCTTCAAATTTTTCGTATTCACTTGTTCTTGTTTTAAGCTCATTTTTTAATTTTTCATTTTGAGTTTTTTCAAAAGCTATTTTTTCACTGTATTCACTGTAACTTTTATAGGAAAAAAATCCCAATAGCATTGAAATTATTATAAAGACAGAGCTTATTATTAAAGGCATTCTATTTTTCATCTTCAACACCTGCCTTTAGGGTTTCAATGACTCCCTTTCTCATAAAGAAATCATCAAATTGTACTTTTAATTCATAGGCAAATTGATTCAAATTTTTTGAAGATAAATTTCCAGTTTTAATTCCCATGTCTTCCATAGCTTTAAATATGGTTTTTAAAGCTATAGCACGCTCGTAGAGAGCGTTATAATTGTTATTGATATCAGAGGTTGACACAACATCATTAAAGTCTCTTGAGACGATTATGGCTGCGAAATACATAAGTTTTAATGTCTTTGTATCTCCATTTAATTTTACTAAATAACCAAGAGTCCCCTCATTTATATTTTGGTTCATAAATTTATTTATGTCTGAAACTTCATAAAGGTCTTTAGTTATCTGTTCAGTTTCAATATTGGACATATTTAGGAAATTTCCTATTATAAGGTCTAAATTTTCATCTTTAAAATAGTTGCCGATGTAAAAATCTTTGTATTTTATGATTATATTTTTAATATTTTCAGTAACTTTTAAATTTTTGTTTTCAAGGTTTTTAACTTCCTCATTTACCAATTCTTTTTCGCCCTTATCAAATTCATAACCATATTTAATTTTAAATTCATTTTTTAAGTTTTCCAAATCTTCTCTTGAAATAAGGGCTTCTCCCTGAAGATGATCTCGATCAAAAGTTTTCTC
>CAMQDG010000059.1 GCA_946999425.1 uncultured Peptoniphilus sp. | reverse complement strand
AGACGACTTGGGATCCATTCTTGTTGGATGGGATAACGGGTCAAGTTTAAGCGTAATTTATGGGGTTGATTTAGTTGAAAAAATTTCCTGAATAATTTTGAAAGCTTAAGCCTAATAAATAGTGTAAGAAAAAAACTAAGTAGCCTTTTTAGGCAAATATTTAAGGGAGGGTTTTATTTTGAACATATTAAAAACTCAAGAAAAAAAAGAAGAAAGAGCAGAAGGAATAATCTCGATTTTTGAAGATTATTTGTATGGAAAAGGAATAAAGATTCCTAACAAGGAAAGAGAAGAGCAAGAAAAAATGGATCCCTTTGAAACATTTTCAATAATCTATGGGGAAGAATATTACGAACTTAGAGAAAAAATAGCTCAAGTTCTTTAAAAGGAGGAGAAGAAAATTGAAAGAAGTATTAGTAACTATTGTACGTAGACCAGAAAAAAGGACAGAAAACATCCAAAGATACCCATTTAAAGCTGTAATAAGAAAAGAGGGTACAGGAGACAAAGAACTTAAATTTAAAACAGTAGTATATCTTAATGACAAGGAGTTTGGTGTTTTAGGTCAAAAGCCTGAGGTTTGTTTGGATAAAACAGAGTCAATTAAAGATCTTTACGAAAAGATTGAAGACGAAACTGAAATCCAAATCATAGGACCAGAAGAACCTTATTTTAACTACAGTAGATATGTAGGAAAAATCACATTGAAAGAAGAAGTTGCAGAAAAATCTATAAATGCTTATAAAATAAGAGGAACATTTTCAATGTATCCAAGAAGATTTGACTTTTTAAAGAAAATACAAGAAGGAGCAGAAATTCCCTTATATTTGAAAAAAAGCAATTCAGACACCTATCCAGTAGTATGGATAGATAAAAACTCAGAAAGTGAAATAGGCTTTTTAAAAGAAAAAAACTTAGAAGATCTTTTCAAAAATGATAATAAACAAGAACTTATAATAAAAGAAGTAAGTCCAGATAATGGCATTTTAGTTCTTATAAGGGAAGAAAAAAATATCATTAAAGAAAAAATGATAGCCTTAAACGAAAACCTTGATGAATATTGCAAGAAGTCAGGATTATCAGAAAAAGAAGTAAAAGATAGGTTAGAATACCTAAGCAAATACCCTATACCAGAAAAATCAGTACAAAAGATTTTTGAAAATATGGAAAAGTATAAAGAAGAGATAGAAAATAAGGTACCTAAAAAGCCCAAAACTCTATTTATAGACTCTGACAATATTTTAAAAAGAGCAATATCCAACATTAATATAGGTTCACACCTTATGCTTGAAGGGCTTATGGGAACAGGAAAGAATGTTTTATGTGAAACTCTCGCATGGCTCTATAAAAGACCTCTATATGAATTTTCAATGAATTCAGGAGTAAATAATATGGATTTATTAGGATCCATGACAATGGAAAATGGGAACATCGCATTTAAAAGGTCAAATATTATAGAAGCCTTTGAAGAAGGTGGAATAATCGTTCTTGATGAATTTAACATAGCCTTACCTCACGTGCTTTCAGTATTTAACTCATTATTAGATGAGCGTAGAAGGATAAACGTACCAGGATATAAGATGGTAGAAGGACACTCTAAGTTTTTAGCAATAGCAACTCAAAATCCTGATTACGTAGGAACATTCCAAGGAAATCAGGCAACTAAAAACAGATTTTTCAGAATATTGTTTAAAGAATCAGCAGATTTAAAAACAATAATCAATTTATCAGTAGGAGAAGTAGATAAGAAATTTATTGATAAAGCTGTAAAACTTTGCAATAAGATTAAAGAAGGAGTAGAAGATGGAGCTATAAGCCCAGAATCAATTAATATCAGAGGATTTATTAAGGCTGCCAGACTATTTAAAGAAGAAGACTTCGGAATAAACGAAGCAATAGAAGGGGCAGTAATAAACTCCATAGAAGATATATCAGATAGGGAATTTGTAGAAGACGCATTTTCAAATATGTAAGGAGAAATTTATGGCTGAAAAAAAAGTAGAAGAAAAAGTATATTATCCTCATAACTTTGCGAGGATAGACGGAAGAGGCGTATTTATAGAAATAAGTGATATATCTTTAGGGATAGGCAAAATGCTTTTAAATTTTTGTAAATACAACACTCAAACAAATAAGATGGAGTACACAATACCTTGTTATTTCGACATTACAACCTTCTTGTTCTTAAATGAAATAATAAAAAGTGGAGCAGTCTTATCAAAAGCCCAACTTTTCAAAAAAGAAGGCAAAAATGAAGCACTTTATAGCAAGCTATCAGGAGTACCATCATCAAAAGTAGAAAGCAGAAAAAAAGATTTTCCATTTGAAGTACCCAAAGGAAAAGCCGTAGCAAAGATTTTTGAAATTTGCCACTCTACAAAAAGTGATTACCTCTTAAGAGCAAGTTATTTTATAGGAGATGACAATAACAAAACAGGAATAATAGTGCCTGAAGGAAACAGACTATCATATATAATGATACCCGTAAAACACGAAGACCTTTGCGGAATGTTCCTATATGGGACACACAGGTTAACATCATTTGAAACAACGAAGATGATTATAAACCCAAATGAATACTTCAAACCTAAAAATTAGCCTCGGATAAAACCGGGGCTTTCCTAAACTTCACTAAATCTTTATTTAGTGAAGTTTATTTTTTATACAATAATGCTTGCAAAATAAGACAAAGTATGATATAATATGAGCAAAATAAGGATGATTAGAAAAAATATTAGGAGAAAATTTTATGGATATATCAAAATTAAGTCTACCCCCTATTAAGGAACAACAATTAAGGAAAAAGGGACTTGAAACTATAGAAGATATTCTATTATATAAACCAAAAGAGTATTTTGATTTTAGACGCCCCTTGCCTATAGGAGATCTACAAAAAGTAGAAGACAAAGAGCCAGTGGCAACAGTAGGGGTCTTAACAAACGTTGACAATAGAAACCCAAAATTTTTAAGGGTTACTCTTAAAGATTCTACGGGCTATGTAGATCTTATGTTTTTTGGTCAAAAATATATGGCTAAACTTTTAACTTTAAATAATAGATATTTTATTGCAGGACCTATATCTACAAACCCCTATTCCCATAAAAAACAATTTGTTAACCCTCTTTATGTGACTCAAGATATTTATAAATATAAAAGATTTGTGCCAAGATACGTAAAGATACCAGGAATGAGTACGGAATACTTTCAAGAGGTTATGGATAGGTGTCTCTTTCACACTCCCCTCTTGCAGGATTACGACAAGAGGCTCTTATACGATTATAAACTAATTGAAAAAAAAGAGGCAGCAAGACTTCTTCATAGACCCTTAAGAGAAGAAGACTTTAAAGAAGTAAATAGGAGGCTTATATTTGAAAAAATCTTTGATTTTATGTGGATTTCAAGGCAAATGTACGAAGATAAGACTCCTGAAACTCCTGTTAGGATTTTTAAGGATAACTTAGAAGACTTTTTAAAGATTATCCCCTTTACCCTTACAGATGACCAAGAAAAAACCGTAAGGGCTATAAAGGATAAAATGATGAAGGGAGAAAAAGTTGCATCCCTCATTCAAGGAGATGTAGGCTCGGGTAAAACCATAGTGGCTTTTCTATTGTCTGCTCTTGTATCCTCTAATGGCTATCAATCCGTTATATGTGCCCCTACAGAAGTTTTAGCTCAGCAGCACTACTCTGAGATTATAGGCACCTACAAGGGATTTGGTTTAAATGTAGCCTATCTTGCTGGATCTACCAAGAAAAGAGAGAGAACAAAGATTTTAAAAGGTTTGTTAGATGGTTCTATAGATATACTCATAGGAACTCATGCAGTATTTTCAAAGGATGTTAAATATAAAAATTTAGGACTTAAGATTATTGACGAAGAACACAGATTTGGTGTAAGACAAAGAGAGGCTTTATCTAAGGCTTATCCTTTCGCCCACTCTATATCTATGTCGGCTACCCCTATTCCCCGCTCTTTGGCTCTCGTTTCTCACTCTGAAAACCTCGAAATTTATACTATATTACAAATGCCTAAAGGTAGAAAACCTGTAAAAACTATAGTTTCAGATAGCAATAATTTTGCCTTTAAAGCTCTTATAGATGAGGTTCAAAAAGGGCACCAAGGTTATATTGTCTGTCCCCTTATTGAGGAAGGTAAATTAGATGCTCAAAATGTAAAGGAAACAGAAGATCGTTTCAATAATTATTGCAGGAGCCTTAATAAGGATGTTAAGGTTAAATCAATTAATGGAAAGATGAAGCAAAAAGAAATTGATGAAATAACTGAAGAATTTAAGGAAGGAAAAATAGACGTATTGATATCTACAACCATTATTGAAGTAGGTATTAACGTACCTAATACAACTATAATGGTTATAATGTCCTCTGAAAGATTCGGTCTTTCTCAACTTCACCAATTAAGAGGTCGTGTAGGCAGGTCATCTTTTCAATCTTACTGTATTTTGGTTTCTTCTAAAGAGGATTTACCAAGGCTTAATATTATGGAATCTTCTAATAATGGTTTTGAAATAGCTAAGGCTGATTTAAAATTAAGAGGCCCTGGAGATTTAATTGGAACAAGACAATCAGGAAAAAGCGAGGAATTACTCTTAATTATTTCCTTCCCCATTCTTGTAGGAAGAATTAAAGAATCTATTGATGAAATATATAAGACTGAGATAAGACTTAAATATTATAATGATTATTATGAAAAGTTATACGGTGATTTGACGTGAAAAAGAAAATTTTTATACCTATATTAATAACCCTACTTATAGGGTTTTTAATCTTGATAGTAAAGCTGACGGGATCTTGGGGCAAAAAAGCTATAAAAGGAGAAGATCCTGTTCAGATTAAATCTACAGTTTATACGGAAAATAAGAAGTGTCTTTATGTAGATAAATTGCAAAAGAAAATAAAACTTCCAAGGGCATGTCATTATTCTGAAGAGGCTCTTGAATTAATTGCAGATAAAAATAAGTTCCTAATTAAGGAGCCTTATATAGATAAAACTTCTGACCAACCTAAGTTTAGATATATTTTAACAGACGCTTTAGGTTCTATTGATAATGTCTTTTATAATATTGAACCTGAGGTTCTTTTTAAAGATGGCTTTACTGTAGGCGTTGATACTAATGTTAAAAAAGATCTTATAAATGCCGAAGAAAGTACGGAAGAAAATGCCGAGCCTTATAGGTACCTCTTATCCCTTGATAAGGGTAGGCTTACAGAAAACTTTAATGAAATTACTGCTTTTGGAGACTTTTATAAAGCAAGTAGGGTTGTTAAGGATGATTATGGACCATTATTTAATGAAACTCAAATTATTAACAGAGATGGTAAAGTCCTATACTCTTATACAGACAATATTGAGAAACCTGTTGAAGTTACCCTTACCCCTGATAAAAAAGCTTTATTTGTTGAGGAATATTTAAAACATTTTGTTGTTAATGCTTCAGGAGCTATTATTGATATACCTAAAGAGGTAAATCCATCTTTTGGTTATAACCTTGTTTGGTATGAAAATATGAAAAAGGTTGATAATGAAAGAGTTGAATTTGCAGGAACCTATAGCCTTATTAATATTACTACCTTAGGTAAAAAGATTGTAGGAAATAATGATAAGAGTCCTATTAATGCTCTTGCCCCAAATGTTTATGAGGTAAATAAGGAAAAGCGAGAATATTTTATTAACGATATTAAGATTACTGATGATTCCAATATCAAGAGAATTGACCGAGTAATTTCAGACTCTCCCCTTCTCCTTTCTTGTGCAGTCATCCCTCCTAAAGACGTTAAAGACGTAGGTGATTACTTTGCTCTTTTCAAGCTTGAAGGCAGTAGGCTTAAAAAAGTATCAAAGGATTTTACCGAGATAATTACTGATGAAGGTTTATATTACCCCTTAGAGAATGTTTTTTATGCAAGAAATAGGAGAGAAAACACTGAGGGTGGTTTTTACTTCATGATTGACTATACAGGTAGGGTCATTCTTGATGAAAAATGGGAAATTGTAGAAGTAGGGCCAAAAGGTTTAAAGATGAAAGGCAAAGATTTTAATATGATATATAACGCTAAAACTAAATCTTTGATTCCTGATGGATTTGTTGCAGGAATGGTTGGTAAGGATTTGGCGGGATATGAAAAAAAACAATATAATTTAGATTAACCCTTGCAAGAGGGTTATTTTTTTTGATAAAATTTGTATTTTTAGATGAAAATTTGATATAATTTTTTATTAAGTGAATTACGTATATATTAATACTTACGTAATTAGTGTAATAGAATTTTATAGATTTTTTATTTATAAGGAGAAATTTTATGACAAAGATTAATAAAAGTAAATACCCTATTTTAACGGAAAGAGAAATTAAGGTCATTATTGAGTCCTGCGGGGGCAAATATAGGTTGAGAAACAAACTCGCTATCCAAATCTTGAGAGATTCAGGTATAAGCCTTAAAGAGCTATCCCTCCTTCACACTTCTGACGTTTCTCCTCGTCTTGGGGGCATACTCAGAATTAGGCAAGGAAAAAATTTAAGAGAAGTTAAACTACAAGATGATACAATTTCTACTTTAAAAGAATATTTGCTTAGATTTAAACCAGGTGCCCTACTTTTATCTTCTCGTAAAGGAGGCGGACTTTCCCCTCGAGGAATCCAGAAAATGTTGGAAAAAACCTTAGATATTTCAGGGGTGACTAAATACAAAAAAGTATCCGCAAAAACTTTTAGGGATACCTATATTGTTAATTCTATGAAAAATTTTGGAATTTTTAAGACAAGGACTGACTTAAATTTAAAATGTATGCCTACAATTTTAGCTTCTGAAAAAATTCAAAAAAAAATTGGAAAAACGGGCCTCAGATTGACCTACAAGGGTCACAAAAAACTTTCTTAATATAATAACACCTCTGAAAAAAAGAAACTGAAATTCAACCCACTAAATAAGCTAACTTAATAACTAAGTGAACTACTCGGTAACAAGTTACCGAGTAGTTCACTTAGTTATCCGATGGAAGACATCATCAGCTTATCCATTTCTATTTGATTTTTTGCAATTTTGTGGATTGCAACCATATTGATTAGCTCGTCTTTTGTAAAACCTAAATAACTGAACTCGCTTTTACATCCCCTGAAACTATCTCCATTCAAAATGTAGTCAGTTGAACAAAAATATAGATTTGATAGTTTTTCTATGATATCTGCATTTAACTCACTCACATTTCCTGTTTCAACGTTATCTAAATCAAGCTTGCTTATTTCCAAATATTCACATAGTGCTTTTTTTGAAGTTTTTGAACTCAGTCTTAAGTCTCGTATTCTTCCGCCAATCTCTTTTAAATTCATAATATCCTCCTAATCCTCTCTTTATATTTGCTCTTATTGTACTATATTTAGTATCTTTTTGCAATACTCATTGATAGCAAAAAATATTTGTTTTCTTTATGGTTGGAAAATTTATTGTGAACACCAAAAAGCCCCTAATTAATTAGGGGCTTTTTGCCAAATGAAATTTACTCAATCTTTTGTGTTTCGCTTCACTTTGCAGGTACACAAAAAAACCAGTCAGAGTATGAACTTCTCGACATTAATTGTATAGGTTCGAGCTATTCTTCTCCACCAAAGTATGTGTGATATACAAAGATGAGGAATCCTTTTCTCAGCTTTGCAAATATATTATACCATACTGTTTTATTAAATGCAATAGTTTTTTTTAAATTTTTTGCTTTTAATTTCTAAAAATATATTGACTTTTGGCTACACATATGGTATAATATATTTAAAGAAAGTTAAGAAAGCGAGAGAAAAATGATTAAAAAAGAAAAAAGTCTTATGGGTAGACCAACAAAAGACCCTAAAGTTCATCAGGCAAGAATCAGAATGACTAATGGTGAATGGGCTATGCTTGACTATTGTGCGAAGGAACTTAAAAAAACAAAGACAGACGTTGTTGCAGAAGGAATAAAAAACATTTATAAAGAAATAAAAGAAATGGAGAAAAAAATCATGAAAAACTTAGTAAAAATTTATAACCTAAAAGTTGAAATCGAAAATGGAATAGATGTTAAAGAAAACATAGAAGAACTTAAAGAACTTCTTAAAGGCTTAGACCTTAACAAAGAGATAACAATTCACTACTGCGAATCAGCCGACACTTACTTTTACGAAGGAAATATTTCTAAAAATTGGGAAAAGCTAATTGAAGGAAATTGGAACGGAAATAGATACGCTGGTCATATTGGCGAAGATGACATGTACAGCACTTCAATTTACGAATGGTTAACAAGCGAAAACAACGAAGATATCATAGAAGCTATTGACGAATTGGATCCAGATTTTAAAGCTGAAGAAAAAATGAGTGCTTACGTTTCTCTGAAAGATTTGGTAGATAAAAAAGGATATTTAAAAGCTACAATGATAGATGACAGATACTTAGTATCAGAAGACGAAATCGACAGAGTTAGCGATTGGTTAGATGACCACGAAGAAGATCCAGAAGCTGAAGAAGAAATCAAAGCTACTGATATCTTAAAAAATGAAGAAGTTAAATTCTCAATCAGGGCTGACCAAAGAGAAAATTTCGTAAATGACGGTGGGCTTAAAGCTTGTGAAGTTTGTTTAGTCTGACTACTCTGCACACATAAATGTGGCAGGTTCTATATGAGAGAATCGCAAT
>CAMQDG010000058.1 GCA_946999425.1 uncultured Peptoniphilus sp. | reverse complement strand
ATTTACCATAAATTTGTGCGTGCATTTTGTGGGCTGTAGGGACCAATTTATTGGTCCGTGTGTCTTTTGTGAGAGAAAAAAATAAATATTTGATTTAAAATTTATTTTAAAATTTTTTATAAATTATTTTTTACGCTCTACTTGAAGCATTTTTATTTTTTAATTTTCAAGCAAGGCTTTTATTACTATTAAGGAGAATATAAGGGTCAAGCCTTCTGATAAAATACTGCTGAACCAAATGTATTGGGGATTTATCTTTGATAACAAGAATAGGGCAAGGCCTATCATTACAAAGGATCTAAGGATATTTATTATTATGGAGTTATTGGGTTTTAACATGGATGCTGAAAAGCCTGATATTATTATGTTGTATCCTATTAATAAATATGAAAAGCTGTATTTTTCCATTGCTCCTTTGGAATATATTATCTGCTCTAAGTCTCCCTTTAAAAATACTGAAAATATATTTTGGCTGAAGCAATTTATAAGGCCGAAACTTATAAGGCTTACACTTATCGTTGAAATCAGTGCATATTTAAAAATTATTCTTGCTTCTTTTAGTTTATTTTTTCCATAATAGTAACTTACTAGTGGACTCATTCCTTGGGATATTCCTGCATAAAAAACTGCTACCATTTGTGTTACATAGGATATTACTGTATAGGTTGATAGGGCTCTTTCGCCTAAGTAGTTTATTATAAAGTGATTGTATAAAAATATTATTGCTCCTCCACCTATTTCTGCTATGCAGCTTCCTATGCCTAAGTGAATTATTTTTTTTAAGATATTTCCATGAAATTTAAAGGTTCTAAATTTTAAATTTGATTTTTTTCCTAAAAAATGCACTAAGAATATTAATGTTGCTAATAGTTGTGATATGCCTGTTGCTATTGCAGCTCCTTTTATTCCATAATTATATACTGCTACAAATAAATAATCTAAAAAAATGTTTGTCAGGGCTGATATTGCTACTACTATTATTGAAAGATAGGGATATCCGTCTATTTTTACAAGGACTTCAAGGTTGTAGGAAATTATAAAGAAGGGGCTAAAGATCATTATTATTCCAAGGTAGTTTTCTACAAGTCCTATTAGATCCTCTTTTGCGCCTAATAGTATTGCTATTTTGTCCATGTTTAGAAAGGATGTTATGCCTAATATTAAAGAAAATATTGTAAGGCTTAGGACTGATTGGGTAAATACTCTTGATGCTTCTTCTTTGTTCCCTCTTCCTAATAAAACTCCGCACATTGTTTGGGTACCTATGGCAAAGACTACTGATATGCCAAATAAAAGACTTATAAATGGCAGGGATATGTTTACTGCTCCCAGGGCTGTTTCAGATACATAGTTTGCAACAAAAAATCCGTCCACCATGGTGTATATTGCAAATATTGTTTGTGCTAATACTGATGGTATTACATATTTAAAAAATTTTTTTCCTTGTTCACTAATAATAAAACCTCCTAAAAAATAAGGCTCTAATTTTAAAAATTAGAGCTTATATTTCTTTAATATTTTTTTACGTCTTCTTTTTCTTTTTTGGGCAAAATTTCAAGTTTTACTTTTTCAATTCTCTTGTCTTTTGCGCTAAGTTCAGTAAGTTTTAATTGGTCTTTATAGAAAACTGAGTGGTTTGTTTTATCTCCCTGACTGGGGATAAATCCTAAAAGCTCTACCATAAGACCTGATATGGTTTCATGGTTTTCACTGTATAATTTTGTATTTAACTCATCGTTAATATCATCAAGATTCATACGCCCGTCTATTATAAAGGTATCTTTTGAGATCTTTTCAATTTTCGGCTCGTTTTTGTCGTACTCGTCTTCTATCTCTCCAACTATTTCTTCAACTATATCTTCTACTGTTACCATCCCGGAAAAACCGCCATACTCGTCTATTAATATGGCAACATAATTTTTGCTTGCCTGCAATTCTTTTAAAAGTTGGTCGATTTTTTTTGTTTCCGGAACAAAGTAAGGTTCTTTTAAAATATTATCTAAGGATATTTCCTTATAATTTCTTTTTGTATATTCTACAAATAAGTCTTTAATATACAAGGTTCCCACTATGTTATCGGTATTTTCTCTATATACCGGCATTCTGGAAAAACCCTTTTCCAGGATTTCCTTTATCATCTCTTTATTAAATTCATCATAGTCAATCATATAGATGTTTGTTCTTGGAGTCATGATTTCATAGGCTAATCTGTCGTCAAATTCCATTATGTTGACTATCATTTCTTCTCCGGCACTGTTTATTACGCCCTGCTCTTGAGAAACTTTTATATAACTTTTAAGTTCTTCTTCGGATATTTTTTCTTCCACATCTTCAGAATATTTTCCAAGAAGTTTTAAAACTAAACTTGTGGCAAGAGATGTAAGTTTTACAAAGGGAAAGGTCAATTTTGTAAAAATTTCTATTGCTCCTGCTGAAAAAAGTGCTACTTTTTCCGAATTTTGAAGAGCTATTCTCTTGGGAACAAGTTCACCAAATACAAGGGTTACAAAGGATAGAATAAATGTTACTAAAATAAGGGCTATTGTATGACCATAAATTATGCCCCATTCTACAAATCTCTGTCCCAATGCACGAGAAACTGTTGTTGCAGCACTTGCTGATGAGAAAAATCCCGCAAGTGTTATTCCCACTTGTATTGTGGATAAAAATCTGGTTTGATCTTTTGTAATATTTAAAAGTTTTTTTGCTTTTTCATTGCCTTCTTCAGCTAAAGTTTGTATTTTTGTTTTATTGCAAGATACTATTGCAAGTTCTGCTGAGGCAAAAAAAGCGTTTATAAGTGTTAAAACTATTATTATTAAAAACTGCGGTATTAACCCGGCACCGCCGTCGTCCATATAATTCCCCCTAACATTTTAATATTATATCAAGAATTTAAGTATATTGCTATAATCCTCTTATTTTATCCTATTAATTTTTTATGATAGAATAAATTTGTACTGATATTAAATAGAATTAAATTTTAAGATAAGGAGATACTATGAAAATAAAGAAAAAATTTATTATACTAGTGATTTTTATTTTGCTTATAGGGGTTTTTTATGGAGGCTATAGACTTGGTTCTGAAAAGAAAGAGCCTAAGATAAGTGAAAGTCTACTGCAAAATAGGTTGGAAAAGGCAAGCCAACTTATAAGCCTTGATTATATTTACACAAATATGAGCGAATACAGTGATGTAAATTATTTTTACGGTTGGGAAGTTCCCTTTACTGAAAAAAAATTCATTATTTCCTACAACGGGTCTATTAAGGCGGGAGTTGATTTAAAACAAATGGAAATTTCCATTTCCGGAGACACTATTAATATAAAACTTCCTCCTGCTAAAATTCTCGCCCATGAAATAGATGAAAATTCTATAAAAATATTCAATGAAAAAAATTCAATTTTTAATCCTCTAAAGGTTGATGATATGAAAGATTTTACTATTGATCAAAAGGAAAAAGTTGAAAAAGATGCTGTAAATAAAGGACTTTTAGACCAAGCTTTTTCCAAAGCTCAGGACTCTATTATGGAAATTTTAAGTATTGACAAGATTAATGAAAAATATAAGATTAATATTAATAAATTAAATTAGTCTTTATGGGAGGAAAAAAATGATTATAGGCATACCCAAAGAAAATAAGGATACTGAAGCAAGAGTTGCTGCTACTGTTTCTTGCGTTAAAAATTTTACTGAACAGGGTCATACTGTTCTTGTTGAAAAAAATGCAGGTTTACAATCAGGTTTTACTGATGAAGAATATAAAAATGCCGGTGCCCAAATAGTTTCTCACGAAGAAGTTTGGACAAAATCTCAAATGATTTATAAGGTTAAGGAACCTCAAGAATGTGATTATAAATATTTACGGGAAGGTCTTATAATTTTCGCCTACTTGCATTTAGCTGCAAATGAAAAATTATTTAGAGAACTTGTTGAAAAAAAATGTATTGCCATTGCTTTTGAAACTGTAGAAAAAGATGGAAAACTTCCTCTTTTAAAGCCGATGAGTGAAATTGCAGGAAGACTTGCTTTAGTTGTTGGTGGCTATTATCTTGCAAATTTAAAAGATGGCAAGGGAATGTTAATAGACGGAGTGCCTGGAGTAAAACCTGCAAATGTTGTAATAATAGGAACAGGAACTGTAGGAACTGCTGCTGCTAAAGTTGCCGTAGGTATGGGTGCAAGAGTTACAGTAATCGGAAGAAATACAGAAAGACTTGGTCAACTTATTGATATTTTCGGAAACTCTATTGAAACCTTATATTCAAACGAATACAACATTGCAGAAGCTGTAAAAAATGCAGATCTTGTAATTTCAACAGTTTTAATTACAGGAGCCCTTGCTCCAAAACTTGTAACTGAGGAAATGGTAAAATCCATGGAAAAAGGTTCCGTTATAGTGGACGTTTCCATAGACCAAGGAGGTTCCATAGAAACAACTGCAAATCATCCAACAACTCATTCAAATCCTGTTTTTGAAAAATATGGAGTTATCCATTATGCAGTTGCAAATATACCCGGCTCAGTTCCTAAAACCTCCACACAGGCCCTTTCCAATGAAACATCATATTATGCCATTAAAATTGCAAATGAGGGCTGGAGAAAGGCTATAAAAGACTGTGAAGAATTAAAAAAAGGAGTCAATATGGCAGAAGGTTATGTAACTTTTAAAGCCCTTGCAGATGAATATAAACTTCCCTATACAGACCCTTTAAATATTTAATTTTAAACATTAAAAAGCTCTAATTTTAAATTAGAGCTATTTTTTATTTCTTTATACTTCTTAGATGCAAGTAAACTGTATTTTTTGAAATATGAAGAATTTTTGAGACTTTTATTACAGAATCTTTAAGGTTGAAAATTCCTTTTTCATTTAATCTCAAGATTATTTCCTTGTTTACATTTGTACTGCTTATTTGAGGATTTTTTTCTACTTCCAATTTTGCATCATTTATTGCACTTATTATTACATCGTCTATATCTGAAACAAAACTTTCCGTATGTCCTGGTCCATCATCTTGATTGTAAAAATATGGATTTAAGAATTCCATTACAGATGTATCCATGTAAAAGTTTATACATAAAAGACCTATTAATTTATTTTCAGTTCCTTTGATGGCTATTGTTGTTGATTTAAGCCTTCTTCCACTTTTATCTTTATTAAAATAAG
Organism: uncultured Peptoniphilus sp.; assembly: GCA_946999425.1. Lineage (GTDB taxonomy): Bacteria > Bacillota > Clostridia > Tissierellales > Peptoniphilaceae > Peptoniphilus_B. Next base: position 3,701 of record CAMQDG010000058.1, on the reverse strand, counting down.
AAATATAATTTAAACTTTTATCCGTTTCAAATTTTGTCAACATGGATAAGGCTAAATTTGTTATTGGAGAACCTACTTCTCTATTTGTATAAAATCCATTTATTATTTTTATTACAGAATTATCTAAATCATCTAAACTATGAAGAACAAATTCAAATCCATTTCCCAAGTAGTCTGATAAGCCTTCTAATACAGTTTTATAGGATTCTAATATTTCCTTGTCTTTTGCGTTAAGTTTAATTCTTTTTGTAAATTCAATCATTTTATTTCTTCTTTTGTTTCAAATTTTCTATCCCATCCTGTCAATATTGATGCCATTAATACTAAAAACATAACCATAGGATAAAAACATCCTAAAAATATTTGACTTGCTGAAATGGTCGGAATAAAAGAATATTCACTTTGTAAAGGCATAATTACAGATATGGAAATAAATATAAAGGCGCTTATAAATGGAGTTATTGCAGGAAATGAATTTGCAAAACATGATAATATATTTGCTCTTCTGTAAGGATGCAAATCATGCTTTTTCCCAATAGCATCGGCAACAGGTCCAAAGGTAAGCACTGATGCACTGGTAACTCCACCTAAGAATAAGGTTGTTATCATAGAACCTAGGGCTATTAATATTTCAGTTCCTCTTGGTGTTTTTGCCATATTGCTATTTAAGAAAAGGCCTATTATTTTATCTAAAGCACCGCTATCTTCCATAACCCCCATAATTCCAAAGAGAGAAATACAGAAAAGGCATATTCCAACCATTCCGTTAAAACCATTATATAAAAATCCTACTGGTTGGCCTTCTGAAATTGAGAAAATTTCACTTGCTGTAAATGCTCCTGTCAAAAGTCCTATTAATATACCGCTTATCAGTCCTCCAGTTATTGCTTTAAATATATCGCTTGTTTTTATGGATATTATTAATAGAACAACAACTGGTATAAGCATCCATAAACCTTTTGCATTCATAGAAGCCATCATATCATGACCTATTCCATTTATTTCTGTTTTACTTCCACCAAAAATTGCGAACAATACAAGAGCTATAGCTCCTGATATTAAGGCATATTTTAATCTATAAGATACAGTTCCACCAATATCAGCTGTTTCTTCTTTATATTTATAAGTTTGTGTTCCTGTTGATGCAATGGTAACATCTGAAATTGGGGCAAGGTTATCTCCAAAAACTGCTCCCGATAGAATTGCTCCTGCTAAAACTCCAGGATTTGATCCTAAAGCAATTCCTGCAGGATATAAAATTGGATATGCTGTAAATAAAGTTCCTATTGATGAACCAGTTGCTGCTGTAATTAAACATGTTGTAAGAAAAGTAAAAGCTGTAAATAAGCCTCCATACAATCCAACTTTATCAGCTAACCATAAAAATCCTTGAGATACTCCACTTACTGCCATAAGTTTTGTAAACATACCTATTAATAAAAGGACAACTATTATTGAAATTGAAGATGATTTTCCTATTCCTTCTACTACAGAATTCCAGTATTGACCGTAAGTTTTTGTAAATAAAGCTCCAACTAAAAGTCCCAAAAAACCGCCAACTGCTAAAGCATTCATATCAAAACTTTTAAAAACTATAAAAAAAAGTATACAAGTTATAAGAAATATTATCATTGGCAATAAAGACATTGCCCAGCCAAAATGAAATGTAATTTTATTTTTCTCTTTCATAACTACCTCTTATTTTATTTAATTCCTTTTTCTTCAGCTAATTTAGTCAAAGCTGTTTTCATTCTCTCTAAAGCTTCTAATAATTTATTTTCATCTTTGTAGGCTCCATGAATTATTCTTAAATGTCCTTCTCCCATTTTGCCATAAGGAGTACCTTCATTTACAACAACATTTGCATTTTCTATAAGATATTGATTTACTTCTGCAGAGCTTCCAAGTTTTGAAATATTAACCCATGACATAAAGCTACTTTCAGGCATTGCCATTGTAACTCCCGGAATGTTGTTCATTATTTCGTAGACTTTTTTTCTTCTACTTTCAAAAATTTTATTGTATTCAGCAACAAAACTATTATCTTTTAAAGCTGCTATGGCTCCCGCTTGAGCTGCAGTGTTTGTAGCACCTATAACATTTACTGCACATCCGAAGTAAACGTCCATTATTTTGTCATCTGCAACAATATAGCCTACTCTATATCCACTTAAAGCCATTCCTTTTGAAATTGAAAAAACTGATACTGTTCTTTCCCACATTCCTGGCAAACTTGCAATAGTCACAAATTCAATTCCATCATAAACACTATCTTCAAAGGCTTGGTCGCAAACAACAATCAAATCATGCTTTATGGCAACTTCAGCTATAATTTCCAAGCTTTTTCTTCTCAATACTGTTGTTGTTGGATTTATAGGGTTTGTCAAAATAATTAGTTTAGTTTTATCTGAAATCTTTTCTTCAAGAGCTTCTTTTGAAACTTGATAATTTTTACTTTCGTCTAATTCTACTGTAACTGTCTTTCCGCCTAATAATTCTGGATCTAAAAAATTGTTTGGATAACTTGGGTCTAAAACTATAACTTCATCTCCTGGTTCAACAAAAGGCATCATTGCAAAAAATAAGCCTGAATCGGAACCTGGGGTAATTAAAATATTCCTTGCTGGATCTACATCTAATTTGTTAAATTTTTTAAGTTTTTGACTAATAAGCTCTTTTAATTCATCATTTCCTATTGGTTTTGTATAGTGAGCTCCTGTTCCTTTTTTTATTTCAGCAATTGTTGCTTCCTTAACGTGTTCAGGTATACATGGATCTGGTGCAAAGGGATCTGCCCAACACATAAGTGCCGCTCCATTTGCGGCTAATTCATCTAAAGCAGTTCCAACGTCAGCTTTTGTTACTTTTTCAAATAGTCCACCTTTTATTCCTCTAAAGGCAGGTGACATTTTTTCTCTTATATTCATAATTCCCTCCTATTAAAATATATCCTGATTTATTCCTTCTTTGAAAAGAATTATAACACTAAAATATTTTTTATTCAATGGTCTATTTTTTATTCTTATTAATATTTTTTATTTAATTAATAACTTTTTATGTAAACTTAAAATAAATATATTTCTAAAATCAAATTATTTTTTATATAATGAAACAGAGGTGGAAAATGAAACTTAAAACTAATGCTTTCTTTTTAAAAATACTGGCTATTGTTACTATGGTAATTGATCATATGACTCTTGCTCTATCTTCTTTTTTGTCTGATAATATTTATTTTTTAGGCAGGGGCATTGGAAGGATTTCTTTTCCTATTTTTGCTTATTTAATTGCTCAGGGTTTTTACAAAACTAAAAACAGAAAAAAGTATTTATTTAGGCTTTTTCTTGTGGGATTTATTAGTGAAGTGCCCTTTGACCTTCTTGTTTTCAATAATTTTTTTGACTTGTCTTACAATAATGTTTTTTGGACTTTATCTCTTGGTTTATTTTCTCTTATGTCCTATGATTGTGTTTTTTCTTATTTTTCTGATAAAGATATTTTTTTGAGAAAGCTTCTATCTTTTATTCCTTTTATTGCTTGTCTTTTTGTCAGTCATTTTTTAAAAAGTGATTATGGTGCTTTTGGGGTTGCTTTAATTTTTTTATTCGGTCAAGTTTATTCTCGTAAAGATTTATATTTTATTCCGGGCCTTTTAATATTTTTAGGTATGGCCTATTTTATAGCCTATGAAACAAGGGGCGTGT
>CAMQDG010000057.1 GCA_946999425.1 uncultured Peptoniphilus sp. | reverse complement strand
AATTAACATTAATTTCAAATTTACATTTTTATTTTTATTTTGTTTTATGTTTTTTTCAATTTACATTTTTTCTGTATTTATTCTTTTTCATTTTTTTATTTTGTTTCAAATTGCTCGGCTTCGCCGCCGGACCAATAAATTGGTCCCTACATTCTGTTGCATGGATTTAATCTTTTGAAACCTCTTCGCATAAATTTACACCACATTCACGTGTGGGTTTTATGTTTGGATAAAATTACAATAAAATTTATGCGTGGACTTTTATGGGCTGTAGGGACCGGTTTACCGGTCCGCGTGTATTGTGTGGGAGAAAAAAATAAATATTTTAATTAACATTAATTTCAAATTTACATTTTTATTTTTATTTTGTTTTATGTTTTTTCAATTTACATTTTTTCTATATTTTTTCTTTTTCGTTTTTTTTATTTTGTTTTAATAAATTCGCCTGGCGGCGATCGGACCAATAAATTGGTCCCTACATTCCCTTGCAAGGGTTTAATCTTTTTAAACCTGTTCGCATAAACAAACCCCACGTTCCTGCATGTATTCAATGTTTGGATAAAATTACCATAAATTTATGCGTGGATTTTTGTGAGCTGTAGGGATCGGTTTACCGGTCCGCGTGTATAATGTGGGAGAACAAAATAAATATTTGATTTAAAATTTATTTTAAATTTTTTTATAAATATTTTTTATGCTCTACGTGAAGCATTTTTATTTTTAAAAATTTTCAATTGAATTTTTTTTCTATATTTTTTCTTTTTCTTTTTTTTATATTACATACATATCGCGAGGGGGACTAATGGACTTGCGATTGTCCCTAACGTCCCCCTCGCGGCTCCCCCTCCTTACCCCTCGAAACGCTTTTAAGATGTGGAAAAGCTTACGCTTTTCTTTCCTATTGCCTTCATGAAGGTTGAATCTGTATTTATTCTTTCTCATTTTTTATTTTGTTTCCAATCATTCGCCTTACGGCGACCGGACCAATAAATTGGTCCCTACATTCGGTTGTAAAGATTTAATCTTTTGAAACCTTTTCGCATAAATTTACACCACATTCACGTGTGGGTTGGATCCTAATTACAAATTTGTGCGTGGGCTTTTGTGGGCAATAAAAAAGCTATACATCTTATGTGATGTATAGCTAATTCTTATTTTTAGTCTTCTTTTATTTCTTCTTTTACTATTTTATTTTTTTCCAGTCTTTCTGAATTTTCCAAAATTTCAAAGTTTTCTTTTAGTTGGTCTGCTATGTCTATTTGAACTTTTGAGTTTATTCTTGCTCCTGTTCCTGCAGGTATCAATTGACCGATTATTATATTTTCTTTTAGTCCTTGCAATAAGTCTTCTTTTCCTTTTATTGCTGCATCTGTAAGAACTCTTGTGGTTTCTTGGAAGGATGCTGCTGATAGGAAGGATTCTGTTGCAAGGGAAGCTTTTGTGATTCCAAGAAGACTTACTTGACCTTTGGCAGGATTTTTGCCTTCTTCTTCCAATCTTTTGTTTTCAGATTTATAGTCTGCAATGTCAACAAGGGATCCGGGTAAGAAGTCTGTATCTCCTGCGTCATAGATTTTAACTTTGTTCATCATTTGGCGAACTATTATTTCTATGTGTTTGTCGTTAATGTCTACCCCTTGTAATCTGTAAACTCTTTGAACTTCTTTTACAATGTATTCTTCTACTCCTTTTGAGCCTTTTACTCTTAAAAGGTCTTGAGGGTATACGGATCCTTCTGTAAGTTCTTGTCCTTTTACAACTTTATCTCCGGTTTTTACTTTTAGTCTTGCTCCGAATAATATGTTGTAAGTTTGGTTTTCTCCTGTTTCGCTTACTATTACAACTTCTCTCTTGTTATTTTGTTCTATGACTTCTACTGTTCCGTCTATTTCTGCAATAACTGCAAGTCCCTTAGGTTTTCTTGCTTCAAAAAGTTCTTCAACTCTTGGAAGACCTTGGGTGATATCTGCTGCTGCTGCTACTCCGCCTGTGTGGAATGTTCTCATTGTAAGTTGGGTACCAGGTTCTCCTATGGATTGAGCGGCTATTACTCCTACTGCTTCTCCGATACCTACTTGGCTTCCTGTTGCAAGGTTTCTTCCGTAGCAATGTGCACAGACTCCTGTTTTACATTTACAACCTAAAACTGATCTTACTTTTACTTCTTCTATGCCTAATTTTTCAATTAATTCAGCGTCATCGTCGGAAATTTGTGTGTTTGCTTTTACTATAATTTCACCTGTTTGTGGGTTTATTATGTCTTCAAAAGCATATCTTCCTTCGATTCTGTCTTTTAGGCTTTCTATTAATTCTTTTCCGTCTTTAAAGGCTTTTACTACAAGATATTCATCTGTACCGCAATCTTCTTCTTGTATTATTACTTGTTGAGATACGTCTACAAGTCTTCTTGTTAAATATCCTGAGTCTGCAGTTCTTAATGCCGTATCTGCAAGTCCCTTTCTGGAACCGTGAGCCGACATGTAAAATTCAAGTACGCTAAGTCCTTCACGGAAGTTACTTTTTATTGGAACTTCTATTGTTCTACCTGAAGGTGATGCCATAAGACCACGCATACCTGCAAGCTGTCTTATTTGGTTTTTACTACCTCTGGCTCCTGAGTCTGCCATTATATAAATGTTGTTTAGGGAGTCAAATCCATCCATAACTTCATCTGTTAGGTCTTCTGTAGCTTTATTCCAAATTTCTATTACTTTTTCATATCTTTCTTCGTCGGAAATAAGACCCATTCCGAAAGCTTCTTCATATTGTTTTACTTCTTCGTCTGCAGCTTTTAAAATGTTTGGCTTTGTATCCGGAACTTCAACGTCACCCATGGAAATTGAAATGGCACCTATTGTTGAATAGTGGTAGCCTTTTGACTTAATGTTGTCAAGAAGTTTTGCTGTTGCAATATTTCCATGCTTTTTATAAGTCTTGTCTATTATTGTTCCAAGAAGTTTTTTATCTATTACCCTATCAATTTCAAGTCCGTAAGGATCAACTTTTCTATCTACAAATCCTAAATCTTGAGCTATAAAATCATTTACTATAAATCTTCCTACTGAAGAATAAACAATTTTCCCTCTCTTGTCATTTTCATCAAGATATTTTCTGACTCCTACATGGGCTTGAAGGTGTAAAAATCCACTTTGATATGCATGCATCATTTCAGCATAGTCACAAAATACCATGCCATCTCCCTTTAGTTTATCTTTTCTATCTAAGGTTAGATAATACATACCTAAAATCATATCTTGTGTTGGAGTTGTAATTGGTTTTCCATCTTTAAGGGCAAGAATGTTATTTGTAGATAACATTAAAAGTCTTGCTTCTGCTTGTGCCTCTGTGGAAAGAGGAAGATGGACAGCCATTTGGTCTCCGTCAAAATCGGCATTGTATGCTGTACAAACAAGGGGATGAAGTTTGATTGCCTTTCCTTCTACAAGAACTGGTTCAAAGGCTTGAATACCAAGTCTGTGAAGAGTAGGTGCACGATTTAATAGTACTGGATGATCTTTTATTACATCTTCAAGTACATCCCAAACTTCTTCTGATTGTCTTTCTACTTTTCTTTTTGCACTTTTTATATTATGAGCATACTCTCTTTTTACAAGTTCTCTCATAACAAAGGGCTTGAAAAGTTCAAGGGCCATATTTTTAGGAAGCCCGCATTGATAAAATTTAAGGTCCGGACCTACAACTATAACTGAACGTCCTGAGTAGTCTACACGCTTACCAAGCAAGTTTTGACGGAAGCGTCCTTGTTTACCCTTAAGCATCTCTGAAAGGGATTTTAAGGGCCTATTACCCGGTCCTGTTACTGGTCTACCTCTTCTACCATTGTCAATTAATGCATCTACAGCTTCTTGAAGCATTCTCTTTTCATTTCTGACAATAATGTCCGGTGCATTTATATCAAGTAGTTTTTTTAATCTGTTATTTCTATTTAAGATTCTTCTATATAAATCATTTAAATCGCTTGTGGCAAATCTTCCCCCGTCTAATTGAACCATAGGTCTAAGATCCGGTGGAATAACAGGGACTGCATCAAGGATCATCCATTCAGGCTTGTTGCCTGATTGGATAAAAGCTTCTATAACTTCAAGTCTTCTGGAAACTCTAACACGTTTTTGACCTGTTGCATCTTCCATTTCTTCTTTAAGTTCTTTGGATTCTTTTTCAAGATCAACTTTTTTCAGAAGCTCTTTAATTGCTTCAGCTCCCATTTTTGCTTCAAACTTGTCGCCATATTCTCTTTTAAGCTCTCTATATTCATTTTCATTTAATATTTGTTTTTCCATAATTGCATTTACATCATCATCAACTCTTGTAACGATATAAGCTGCAAAATATAAAACTTTTTCAAGAGATCTTGGACTCATATCAAGAACAAGTCCCATTCTTGAAGGTATACCTTTAAAATACCAAATGTGTGAAACAGGAGCAGCAAGTTCAATATGACCCATTCTTTCACGGCGTACCTTTGCTTTTGTTACTTCAACACCGCATTTTTCGCAAACTACGCCCTTAAATCTGATCCTCTTATATTTTCCGCAAGAACATTCCCAGTCTTTAGTAGGACCAAATATTTTTTCACAAAACAAGCCTTCTTTTTCTGGCTTTAGGGTTCTGTAATTTATAGTTTCAGGTTTCTTTACTTCTCCATAAGACCATTCTCTAATCTTTTCCGGAGAAGCAAGGCCAATTTTTATCGAATGAAATAATTCGCGTTCGTTCAAGTGAATCTCCTTTCTCTAAGACAAATCAATCTTCTTCTTCGTCTTCGTCCTGTTCACCATCATCGTCACCTGAAATAATTTTCAAAAATGACGGTTCGTCCTCATCTTCATCTTCAAAGGTAAGAGAGTTTGCATCTTCTGATGAAATTGTTGAAAAGTGTGGTCCACCTTCAATAAGTTCCTTATAGTCTTCATCAGATTCAGTTTCCACTCCCGCATCTATTTTTTGTAAATCTTCATCATCTACTTCAAGATCTACAAGCTTGCCTTCATCATCAAGAACTTGTATTTCAAGAGCAAGAGATTCCAACTCTTTAATAAGAACTTTAAAACTTTCAGGTACTCCCGGCTTAGGAATATTTTCTCCCTTTACTATAGCTTCATAAGTCTTAACTCTTCCTACAATATCATCAGACTTAACAGTAAGCATTTCTTGAAGAGTATAAGATGCACCATAGGCTTCAAGGGCCCAAACTTCCATTTCTCCAAACCTTTGTCCTCCAAACTGAGCCTTACCTCCAAGAGGTTGTTGAGTTACAAGAGAATAAGGTCCTGTACTTCTTGCGTGAATTTTTTCATCAACAAGGTGGTGAAGTTTAAGCATATACATTATTCCAACAGTAACAGGATGGTCAAATTTTTCCCCGGTTCTTCCATCGCGAAGTTGAATTTTTCCATCACTGGGTAGACCTGCCTTTTCAAGGGAATCTATAATATCTTGTTCGTTGGCACCGTCAAATACTGGTGTAGCAACCTTCCATCCAAGCTTTCTTGCAGCAAGTCCAAGGTGAACTTCAAGAACTTGTCCAAGGTTCATACGAGAAGGAACCCCTAAAGGATTAAGAACAATTTGAATAGGTGTACCATCCGGCATATATGGCATGTCTTCAGCAGGCATTACTCTGGAAATAACACCCTTGTTTCCGTGACGACCGCACATCTTATCTCCAACTTGAATCTTTCTCTTTGTAGCTATAAAAACACGAACCATTTCTTGAACTCCCGGTTGAAGTTCATCACCCATAGCCCTTGTAAAGGTTTTAACATCTACAACAATACCTTGTTCACCGTGAGGAAGCCTTAAAGAAGTATCTCTGACTTCTCTGGATTTCTCTCCAAAAATTGCACGAAGAAGTCTTTCTTCAGGAGATTGATCTCCCTCTCCCTTAGGAGTAACTTTTCCAACTAAAATGTCTCCCGGTTTAACTTCGGCACCTACTCTTATAATTCCTCTTTCATCAAGATCTTTAAGCATATCAGGACTTACATTAGCAATATCTCTTGTTATTTCTTCAGGTCCAAGTTTAGTGTCTCTTGCTTCAGATTCATATTCTTCAATGTGAAGAGAAGTAAGAACATCATGAATAACAAGATCCTTATTTACAAGCATAGCATCTTCGTAGTTATATCCTTCCCAGTTCATAAAAGCTATAAGGATATTTTTACCAAGAGCCATTTCACCCTTATCCGTTGAAGGTCCGTCAGCTATAACTTCCCCTCTTTTTACAATTTGTCCCTTATTGACAATAGGTCTTTGGTTAATAGTAGTACCTTGGTTGCCACCAACAAATTTATGAAGTTTAAAATTAATTAATTTTCCATCTTGGTCTCTTTTTAGGCTTATACTTGTTGCATCAACCTTTTCAATAACTCCATCATCAGTAGAAACAATAACAACTCCTGAGTCCTTTGCCGCCCTATATTCAATACCTGTTCCTATAATAGGAGCTTCAGTAGAAAGAAGAGGCACAGCTTGACGCTGCATATTGGCACCCATAAGAGCCCTGTTAGCATCATCATTTTCAAGGAAAGGAATCATAGCTGTACCAACAGCAACAATTTGCTTAGGCGATACATCCATGTAAGTTACATCCTTAGAATCGAAAATATCTACAATACCCTCATGACCACGGGCAACAATACGATCATTAACAAACTTTCCATTTTCATCTAAAATTTCATTAGATTGAGCGATAATTTGTTCATATTCAACATCAGCAGTTAAATATTCAATTTCATTTGTAACAACTCCCTCTCCCTTTTTAACCTTTCTATAAGGCGCTTCAATAAAGCCGTATTCATTTATCCTTGCATAGGTTGTTAGAGAAGTAATAAGACCGATATTTGGACCTTCAGGAGTTTCTATAGGACACATTCTTCCGTAGTGAGAGTTATGGACGTCACGCACTTCAAAGCCCGCTCTATCTCTGCTTAGCCCACCAGGTCCCAGTGCTGAGAGCCTTCTTTTGTGAGTTAATTCTGATAGGGGATTATTTTGATCCATAAATTGTGAAAGCTGTGAAGATCCGAAAAATTCTTTTATCGCAGCTGTTACAGGTCTAATATTTATAAGAGCTTGAGGAGTAGTTGCATCTGCATCTTGAACAGTCATTCTCTCCTTAATAACCCTTTCCATTCTCGAAATACCAATTCTAAATTGGTTTTGTAAAAGTTCGCCGACACTTCTTATTCTTCTATTTCCCAAGTGGTCTATATCATCAGTTTTTCCAACTCCTGGGAAAAGACCGAATTCATAGCTTATAGAAGATAAAATATCATCTACAATAATATGCTTAGGACTAAGCTCATTTTTTCTTCTTATAAGCTCTTCCTTTAAAGCCTCTGGATTTTCAGAAAATTCATCATAAATTTCCTTAAAAACCGGATAATAAATTTTTTCCTTAAAACCGATTTCCTTAAGACTAAAAGGTAAATCAAAATCAGAAGGAATACAGAAATTATTTCCGTAAACAATAACATCTTTATCAGTATCATTTAAGTGAATTGCCTTAATCCTTACAATTACCCTATTGATACCTGCATTTTCAATCTTATAAGCAGTTTGTCTATCAATAAGCTCTTCTTCATTCACTAAAACTTCACCAGTATTAGGATTAATAATATCCTCACCGGCAATCATTTCTTCAATTCTTGAAGCAAGATTCAACTTTTTATTGAACTTATACCTGCCCACATGAGCAAGATCATATCTCTTAAAATCAAAAAACATATTTTCAAAAAGAGATTGAGCAGAATCAAGAGTAGGCGGTTCGCCTGGTCTTAACTTCTTATAAATTTCAATTAAAGCCTCTTCCTTATTATTAGTAAGATCCTTTTCAAAAGTCTTTAAAAGAGCTTCAGATTCCCCTAAAAATTCAGTAATCTCAGAATTTGATTGAAGACCTATGGCCCTTAAAAGAACAGTAACAGGTATTTTTCTCGTTCTGTCTATTCTGACATTAATAACACCTTGAGAATCAGTTTCATATTCAAGCCAAGCACCCCTATTGGGAATAAGCGTTGAAGAATAAAGCTTTTTACCGGTCTTGTCAGTTTCTACCTTGTAATAAGCTCCAGGGCTTCTAACAAGTTGTGAAACAACAACCCTTTCAGCACCATTAATAACAAAAGTTCCCGTAGGAGTCATAAGAGGAAGATCTCCCATAAAAACTTCCTGTTCCTTAACTTCTCCAGTCTTAACGTTAATAAGCCTTACAATAACCTTAAGAGGAGCGGCATAGTTTGTATCACGTGCCTTAGCCTCATCAATTGAATACTTAATTTCATCAGAAACTTTGTAATCAACAAACTCTAAAATTAAATTTCCGGCATAGTCCTCAATGGGACTAACATCATCAAAAACTTCTCGTAATCCTTCATCAAGAAGCCACTTGAAAGAAGAAGTTTGCACTTCCAAAAGATTGGGAAGTTCAAGAACCTCTTCAATCCTTGAAAAACTCATTCTTTCACGGTTTCCATACTTTACAGGATGTACCATTAAATCACCCCTATTTTGTTTCATGCAGTAACGTCCGATTTATATTTAGAGCCTAATGTTCCACTCTAAATTAATTATTATGCAATTTATTATTATAACACTTGACAAGTTAAATTCAAAGCCTTAATTAACTTTTTTTATCTTTTTATTGCCATTATTTTTATTATCTTTAATTTAAAATTTATTTTATATAAACCATGTATGGACCTAGGCGTGTATTGGGTGGGAGAACAAATAAATATTTGAATAAAGATTAATTTTAAATTATTTAAGAAATCCTTTCATTTAAACAAACCTCTTTTTTATCATAACCTTTAAAATCCTGTAGGGACCAATTTATTGGTCCGTGTGAATCATGTGGGAGAACAAACTCGGTATTTTTTATACAATTTATTTCAAATTTACATTTTTATTTTATTTTTAAAAATTTTCAATTGAATTTTTTTCTATATTTTTTCTTTCTCATTTTTTATTTTGCATACATATCGCGAGGGGGACTAATGGACTTGCGATTGTCCCTAACGTCCCCCTC
>CAMQDG010000056.1 GCA_946999425.1 uncultured Peptoniphilus sp. | reverse complement strand
CCTCACTTGGCAAAGTTTTAATAACTTCATAGTGTGCTTCAGGTGTTGGAAGATTTAGCATATCTGCCGTCTGAATATCAGCAACTTCCTTAAACATAGACATAAGCTCAGGCAAGTTATAGAACTTTGAAAATCTCGTTTTCACCCTATATCCTGTACCTTCAGGCGATAATTCAAAGGAGGATTGTGTTTCTCCAAAAGTGGAAGCCCAAGAGTCAAAATGCTCCAGATTATTTTTCTTTAAGCTCTCATACTGAAGATAACGCTGCATGGTATAAAGCTCGGTCATTGAGTTACTTACAGGCGTTCCTGTGGCAAAGACCACGCCTTTCCCACCTGTCATTTCGTCCATATAGCGGCATTTCATAAACATATCGGAGGACTTAAAGGCTTCTGACTGCCCTATACCTGCAACATTTCTCATTTTGGTATAGAGATAAAGGTTTTTAAAGCCATGTGCTTCGTCAACAAAGAGCTTATCAACTCCCAGCTCCTCAAAGGTAATCACATCGTCTTTCTTAAAATCATCATTTAATTTTTCAAGCCTTGTTTCCAGTTTTTTCTTTGTCTTTTCAAGCTGTTTTACGGTAAAGTTCTGATTTCTATCATGCTTGTATTCTTCTACATAGTTTACGATTTCATCAATCTGATCTTGAATATGCTTTTCCTGATATTCCTTACTCATCGGGATTTTTTCAAACTGCGTATGTCCGATAACAACCGCATCATATTCCCCTGTGGCAATCTTACCAATAAATCTCTTTCTGTTTTTCGGCTCAAAATCTTTCTTATCAGCCACCATAATGTTAGCCGATGGATATAGCTGCATAAACTCACGCCCGATTTGACCTGTTAAGTGATTGGGGACAACAAACAAGGACTTACTGCACATTCCAAGCCTTTTACTCTCCATTGCGGAAGCTACCATTTCAAAGGTCTTTCCACTTCCTACTACATGGGCAAGCAAGGTATTTCCTCCATAAAGGCTTCTTGCTATGGCATTTCTTTGATGAGGTCTTAAGTCAATCTCTGTATTCATTCCCTCAAAAGAGAGATTGCTTCCGTCATATTCTCTGTTGCGGATTGAGTTAAAACGCTCATTATACAGTTTTACAAGACGGTTTCTTCTTTCCTGATCGTTAAATATCCAGTTCTTAAATTCTTCTTTTAATAACTCCTGCTTTTGTCCTGCAAGCATGGTTTCTTTTTTATTTAAGACAGAAGTTTTAGAGCCATCCGGATTTACAATCTGGTCAAATACCTTTGTTTCTTTTAGGTTTAAGGCATCTTCAATCAGCTTATAGGCATTTACCCTTGATGTTCCAAAGGTCATTTCAGCAAGGTCATTTCCTCTGTCCCTGCTTTTTCCTTCTACATTCCATTCGCTTGTAAGATTGGAAAATTTAACCTTAATATCCCATTTGGCATACCCCGGAGTTTTTAGCGTTTCAAAGATGAATTTCTCAATATCTTTAATAGGTATCCAAGTTGCACCAAGACGCACATTGATTTCACTTGCTTCAAGTTCCTTTGGAAGAACTTTGGTAAGCTCTGCTTTTTGGTATTCCAAACGGTTCATTTCATAGCTTATCAGCTCTTTTTCTTTTCCATTTTCTTCATAGCCAAGATGAGGCAACTCTCTTTCCGTTTGTCTTAGCTTTGATAAGTAGCTGTCTACAATAGCAATCTTATCTCTGATATTTCCGCTTAGGTACTCATTCTTTGTTACATAGCCGTACTTATATGAATTACTGCCGTTTGCACAGGCAAAAGGTAAATCTCCATCTTCAAGGTTAAAAGACAATGGTCTATAAAAGTTTTGTTCTTCTCTGATGTTTAGATAGATTTCTCCTCTAAGTTCTTCTATCAAAGTCGGTCTGTCTTTTTCTGTAAGGCTTCCCATATACTCAAAATCCACATATCCTTTTTCAGATACCGATAAAACAAGAGCTTCAAGGGAAGTGTCTACATGGTCGATAACCTTCGCCTTTGTGATTGTTCGCTTGGAGAAAATATCTCCCTTTGCCTTAAAGTTTTCTTCTTCATCAAGGATTTCAATGGAAGAAACAAGCGGGAAGTTGCTATCCTCTTTTAAGGCTCTGGTATTAGAAAGGTTGTTGACATATCCATGCTTCTTAGAAAAGCTGTCATAAATTTCATTTAGTTTTTCCTGAGCTTTCTTTACTTCATCATCTGAAAAATCTTCTTTCTGTTTGTAAATAACGTCCTTTAAGGCAGCATTTAACTCAAGATAGTCCTTAATCTTTTCCTTGTTTTTATCCGTTACTTCTTTCTTTACAAACAGGGAGTTTTCTCTGTAATAAACTTCATCATCAATAATGGTGTAGGAGAAATTCTTGACATCGTCCGTTGCGGGTATTGTGCTGATTTCATCATCAAGTAGCTCTATTTCTTCATAATTAGCATTTTTAGCGATTTCTTCGCTTGCTTTTGTCAGTAGCTCCTTTAAGTCTGTGTTTTCTTTTGGCAGGCAAGCTATTGTATTCCCAAATCTTCCGGATATTTCTTCCATAGAACCAAGCACCTGCTCAGGATGATCAACAAAGTATTTGTTATATAAAAGCCCGTTTTCATCTTCAGCAAGGTGAATCCAATCTTCATCTCGCTCTAATACACTATCTCTTTTCTTTAAGAAGATAATATCCGAAGTTACTTCTGTGCCGGCAACACCCTTAAAGGTATCGTTCGGAAGTCTTATCGCTCCTAAAAACTCTGCTCTTGCTGCAAGGTAGCGTCTTACACTTTCGTCCTTTTTATCCATCGTTCCGCTTGATGTAATAAAGGCAATAATACCTCCGTTTCTTACTTTATCAATGGACTTGGCAAAGAAATAATCATGGATAAGGAAGTTATTTTTGTTATACTCCCTGTCATTTACCTTATATTCTCCAAAGGGTACATTGCCGATAATCGCATCAAAGAAGTTATTTGAAAAGGAAGTTTCTTCAAGCCCCTTAATCTGTATATCACTTTCAGGGTATAAGAGTTTTCCAATTCGACCGCTTACTGAGTCAAGCTCTACACCATAAAACTTAGACTTGTTCATTTCATCAGGGATATTGCCTATAAAGTTCCCTATTCCCATACTTGGCTCTAAAATGTTTCCCTGTTTAAATCCCATATCCAAAAGTGTCTTATACACTCCGTCAATCACTGTTTTCGGTGTGTAAAAGCTCGTTAAAGTAGATTCTCTTGCAGCTTCATATTCTGCCTGCGATAAGTTCTCTTTTAGAAAGCTCCTTACTTCTTTCCACTGTCCGCCTTTTTCTTCATCGAATACATCAGCAAGTCCTCCCCAGCCAACATACCTTGCTAAAACTTTCTGAGCGGTAATATCTAAATCTCTCTCACCTCTTTCAATTCGATTTAACATCGAGATTGCTTCAAGGTTATTGTTTAATCTCTCACTTGGAGATAACTTGTCAGGTAGCGTTTCTTCTTTAATTTTGAAGTTATGAGCTTCTGCTTTCTTTATTTCTACTTCTTCAGTAGTCTGCTCTGGATGTTTATATGTTTGATTTTGAAATACCCTCTCAAGGTCGCCTTCCAGACGATAAGGAATCACATCGGAGCCTGTTATCATACCGCCAAGATATTCTGTATTGTCCTTAACCGTTACCGTCTTTAGGTTATTTCCCATATCATCAAAGCGTGTGATGGTATAGTCTTTATCCTTGTATTTGACTTCATCTCCGACAATAAAGTTCGGTCTTTCAAGGCTTATCTGCTTCATAAGATCCTCATTATCTGTAAAGGCTACAATCGGAATTTGATGATTGCCTTGCCTTACAGGATCAAGCCACAAGTCATTTTTTCCTGTGATTTCATTTTTAGAAATTTCTCTGACTTTGTATTCTTCATGATGAAAGTAGACGGTATCACCTGCTTTAACTGCAAAATCCTCTAAAGGGATTTCCTCTTTTTTATTCAGTTCTACTTCTTCTCTTTCTTTGAGGTAATCAAATAAGGTAGCTTGAACTGTGTCAGCCCTTCTAACTTCTTCTGTTTCTTCAGGTGCTTCAAGTTCTTCTTCTACAAAGCTAAGTTCTCCATTAAAGACAGACTGAAGCTCCTGCTCATCCATCTGCTTTTTAAGTTCTGTATCTTTCAGCTCTCTAAAGGTCTTTGGAAAATCTTCTAAAATAAGCCTTTGGGCATTTAATTCCTTTAGTTCTTCAAGATTAAAATATCCCCATTCAGGTTCAATCCCAAGTACCAGTCCAAAGGCATCGCCACTTTCCCTGTCATATTCCGTCATATACCAAGTCCAATTAGAACGGAAAGGAATGATATATGCAGCATGAACCTCTTTATCCGCTAATGCTACATCCTCCTGTGCGTAAAGCTCCGGCACTCTTTCAAGCATTTCATCGGTCATTAAGTTTTCAGGAGCATCTTTGGAATAATATTGTGGTTCTTCAATCTTTGACTTGTTTTCTGTTTCCTTTTCTTCAAGATAAAGATTTTTAGAAAACAGCTCGTCGATATGCTTTGCAACACTTGTCCAAGTAAGAAACACATCATTACAATCATTTTTCTGTAATTTAAGTCCCTTAGCATCGTGCCATTCATCACTTCCCATTGCTCCGGAAACAGCATGGGAATGTCCTCCAATTCCATATTCGTCTTTTAAGAAATTCGCTTTTTCCTGAAGCGTATGATTTTCTTTAAAAAACTTGGTGATTCGTTCTTTTCCTCTATCAACGCCACTTCCTCTTGAAAGACTTTCAAGGACTTCATCTTCTGTAATAAAGGACTTTACCTTCGGAAGTTCTGTCAAATTGGTGCTATATTCCTTTCGTGGCAGCTCAAGTTCCTGTAATTTCTGATAAAGGCTATCTACCTTGTGATAGTGAAACCTTAGTACATTCCTATTTTCTTTATATCCTGCTATAAATCTGTCATATTCTCTGATTGTTTCTTTCAGATACTCAGGATTTTTTAATGCTTCAGATAATCTTTTTGTTTCTTCCGAAAAGCCCCCACCTCTTTCAAAAAGTTCAAAATATCCTTGCTCTTTTCCTTCTTCACTTAAATCATGAGATAGATACCATAGAGATTCTGAAATCCGATCTCTTTCATAATCAAGAGCTTCAAAAAGCTCTACATTTGTAGCAAATTCCCCACTATTAAGAAGTTCATTTATCCTCTTTGCAGCATCATTCCAGTTTAAGACCTGCGTATCATCTTCTCTTGCAGAAGTTCCATAGGCTAAATGAATGCCTTTATCCGAATACCAGGAAGATACTTCTCTTTCATCAATGTAAAACCCGTTTCCGCCTTTAAAGGTATCTTTGAGGTATTCTCCCAATTCTTCTACTGTTTTTTCTTTGGAAAACTCAGCAATAACAGGAAGTCTGCCGCCATCGTGATTTCCTCCGTTAATAAGGACGGTATCTATATCATTCTCAGTTAGCGGAATCGTAAGGCGTGTCTGTCCATAGGAGTTTTCTGGTAAAGAAAAAGAAGCCTTTTCAGCTTCTCTTATCTCTACATCAATATTTTCTCTTAACCTTCTACTATTTCCTTGATCGTCATCTCTTTCAAAGCTGAAATCATTGCTTTGTACTGTGGATTGCTCTCTCCCTCTATCTTCCAAGCTGCCATCAGCTTCGGCTTCTCTCTTCTCATAAACTCTATCGCCTGTTTCTGAATGTCCATCAGGTGTCCTGTCAACTTCTTCTCCTTGTATAGATCTACTAACATCTCGAAGTTGCTCTGCTCCTCGCTCTGTGAAAGAAACTCCAGCCTCATCACTGCGTAGGTCGGATTTGGATACTTCCTTATGAAGTCCGTCTCTTCCTCCAAGCTGTTTAGCGTATTCTCCCTGATTTTCTCTATTATCTCGTCTGTACTCTCCATTTCGGAGAACTCGCCCGTTTTCATTTCTTCCCTGATCATCTCGTCGAAGTACATATTCTTCTACCTCCTCCAATTCTTCTTTAATCTTATTATATCCCGCTTCTTTTCCTCTTAAAACTTCTTTTTGAAGCTCAAGTTCTTTGCTTTTTTGAATGGTCGCATCAATAATCTTTCCGCTAATATCCGATACGCTTTCACCAAGACTCATTAGAGATATGCTGTCAAGTCTTTGAAAATTCTCTCTTAAAAGCTCATAATCTATCGAATAATCTAACTTAAATCTTGATGCTACCGCATAGCTTACCGAGTCCCTTACAAACTTTGTAAAGGATATTCTATCCTCATCCGCTACTCTAAGTTCATTCATTAAGGTATCTATTTTTTCATCACCGTAGAGTCTGCTTAAAGAAAAGATGTTTTCAAGTGTGCTTTTACTTTCCTCATAGCCCTCGCTTTTTATCATTTCCTTTAACACATCTTGATGATTTTCTTTGTCAAACTTCCAAAGATTTACTTCGTTGACATCTCTGTTTCTTGAAACTGTCTGACCTATATCAAAAATATAGTCCACTTTCTTGAATGTGCCATAGTCCTCTAAAATGGGGATACCTTTCTGTCCTCGCATTACTGTTCTATTAAAACGTTCCCTCCAGTAGTCAAACTTGGCACAAGCTATTGCTTCAGGATTTTTATCATAGATACTTAATTGACTTCTAAAGTCATATCTTTGATTGTTTCCGACAACCTTTAAGAGCTTCAGATACTCTGCTTCACTATGAAGCACATCTTGTTTTATAAGCTCCAAAATGTTATGAAAATCATTTATTCGCATTTTTACCTCCTTCGTTTTTCCAAACAAAAAAGGCGGTTAGATTTTACTCTAATCACCTTTTAATTCTGTGTATTGCAACTTAATTTTACTCATTAAGTTCCCAATGACCATTATTTCCACTACCTACATACTTCAGGTTATCTATTTCTTTTATAGCCCTTTCAATAGTCTTTACGCTAACTCCAGCTTCATCTGCAATAGCTTTTCTTGTAATCCTATCATTGCTTCTTACTTTTTCTTTGATGAACTCTACGAGGACTACCTTATCGTGAGCGACACCCTGAGCGACATCGTGAGCGACACCCTGAGCGACATTGTCGCCTCCAACTTTCTGCGTTGCTATCTTCTTCAAAGGAATAATCGTTCTGAATATATCTCCCTCCTCAAACAACGGATTTTGTCCTGAATAAAGCTGTGTGTACTTATAGGTATTTCTCATTCCTGAGCCTAATTCATCAGCAAGTCCTATTTCTCTAAATACCTTTGATATAGCAGGGTTTTTAGGAAATGGCTCAAATTTCTGCAAGTCTAATGCTCCCATACCATGAGCCAAGTTGCTGTTTTCAACAGTAATTTTCTCATCATCAATAATCATCTTTGCAGGATACCCACTTGAATAATCCCTATGAGCCAATGTATTGGAAACTATCTCTCTAAGTATCCTATCTCTTGCATTGACATTGACAATTCCGTCCAATACAAATAAATCATTCAAATGCTTTTGCCCAAACTCAATAAGCCTGTCATAACTATCAATCAGATTTGTTATGACAACATCTCTATCATCATATCTATCCTTATTTTCAACCCTGAATATTGCATCTGTTTTGTGCTGCGGAAGGACAGACATAATAGAGTTGTCTTTTCCAAATAAAAGAATGGCTGCTAATGTAATTCCCTCACGCTTTGTTTCCGGATCGGTCAGTATCAAATTGGCACTTCTAAGAAGTTCTTCATTGCTCATATTCTCCCAAATATGATTTTTATTTCGGGAAACAGCCATTTTCTTAGCTTTATCAATGACAGAAGCATCAAGAAAATCAATATCAAGATTCGGATATACTTTATTAACAAAATAGCTTCCTTGCTTTCTTGCATATAGCTTATATACAAGTTCGGAATGGTCTGTTATATTGATGTCTCCCTCGTAAGACCTATCCCAAATTCTTCCGTTATGCCTGCATACCTGATAACCTTCAGGTACTCGGATATAAATCACTTTTTTACTATCAAGCTCAAATACTTCCGGTAATAAATAAAGTGGTGGGTACATCTTCTGCGAATTGTTGATAGATGTTGTAAATTCTTTAATAATCTTATCAACTTTATCTTCACTAACACCAACAATATCTCTTTTATCATTTACACCAAGTAAAATATGTCCTCCATTTCTATTGTTGAAAGAGCATACTGTATCAAAGACATCTTTGGTTAAAGCATTCCTTGATTCTTTAAATTCAACATCTATCTTTTCTCCGTTTTGAATTAACTTTTTTATTTCATCTATCGTCATCTTTGTTATTTCACCACCTTTATTTCCCAATGTTTTCTTCAATAAAAACTTTGGAATTTTGAATTTCAACTCTATCTTTATTGACTACAAAAGTAACATAATCTCCATTTTCTAAATTCAAAAGTTCTCTTATCCTTTTCGGGATAGTAACCTGTCCTTTTGCCATAACTTTTGCAGTATCCATAAATATATCTTTCATACTTACTTCCTTTCGCCCTACTTTTCCTACAAGAAATTATAGCATTTTTAGAGGGTTTTTTCTACTCTGAAATTAGTGCTGTCTTACTTGCGATATGTCAAAACAGCCTCTTTTATCTCATTTTCAATCGCATCTAAAAATTCTTTCTTAGACGATTTGCCTTGGGCAATATCCGCTAATTCCATTTCCCACTTTGCAGTTGTTTCCGCTGACTTGAAGGTATCTGCTACAATCGTTACAAGGCTGATCCCTTTATGTGTTGCAATTAGATTTTTCTTATCCCTTTCAACAAATCCCTTAAATATTAGATTTTCAATAATTCCTGCCCTTGTTGCCGGAGTGCCAAGACCTTTTCTTTCCACTTCTACACCTTTTTCTAAGGCATCATTTCCTGCAATCTCCATAGACTTTAGAAGCGTATCTTCAGTAAAGTGCTTGGGCGGCTTAGTAAATTTCTCTTTAATCTCTTTATTTTCAATGCTTAAAACATCACCAATACTTACATTAGGCAATACAGCATCTTCACTCTTTTTTGATTTGTATTCTTTAAGGTGTTTGCTAAAGCCTTCATCCTTAATTACCTTGCCTGAACTTGTAAATTCAAATCCGTCAAATTCAGCTACAATCTTTGTTGTGTTTT
>CAMQDG010000055.1 GCA_946999425.1 uncultured Peptoniphilus sp. | reverse complement strand
AAGATAAGCTGAAAAAAAGCCTTGAGTGTTTAATAGGAGAACATGACTTTAAATCTTTTATGGGTAGAGATGCAATTGTAAAAGACACTATAAGGACTTTATATAGAATTGATGTGAAAAAAGAAGATAATTTTATTTACATTGATTTTTATGGAAAAAGTTTTTTAAAAAATATGATTAGGATAATTGTAGGCACTGCAGTTCAAATAGCAAGTTCAGATAGAGATGTAGATTTAATGAGAGAAGCTCTTTATGCAAAAGAAAGAAAATCTGCGGGTCTTACAGCTCCGCCACATGGGTTATATTTAATGAATATAAGGTTTGATGAGGAAAAATGAAAAAATATATTATGGCATTTGATGCCGGAACAACAAGTAGCCGTACAATAATATTTGATGAATTTGGAAATATTATTTCTTCTGCGCAAAAAAACTTTGCTCAATATTTTCCAAAACCAGGATATGTTGAGCATGACCCCAATGAAATATGGTCTACTCAAATAGGAACAGCTGTTGAAGCTATGTCAAAAGTCGGGCTATCAGCAAGTGATATAAAGGCCATAGGAATTACAAATCAAAGAGAAACTACTGTAATATGGGATAAAAAAACAGGTGAACCGATTTATAATGCCATTGTTTGGCAGTGTAGACGAACATCTGAATTTTGCGACAGCCTGAAGGATAGGGGATATGAAGAATTTTTTAGGGAAAAAACAGGATTAGTTATTGATGCCTACTTTTCAGCTACAAAGATAAAGTGGATACTGGATAATGTTGAAGGAGCAAGGGAAAAAGCAGAAAAGGATCAACTTTATTTCGGAACAATAGATACTTGGCTTATTTATAAATTAAGTGGCAATAAACTTCATATTACTGATTATTCTAACGCTTCAAGAACTATGCTTTTTAATATAAACACCCTAACATGGGATGATGAAATTTTAAATTTACTGGATATACCTAAATCTCTTTTGCCACAAGTTAAATCTTCTTGTCAAGTTTATGGATTAAGTGATGACAAGTTTTTAGGAGGAAATATCCCAATAGCAGCTGCAATTGGAGATCAACAATCAGCTTTATTTGGACAGCTATGCTTTGAGGAAGCTGAAGCAAAAAATACATATGGCACAGGGGCTTTTCTACTTATGAATACAGGACAAAATCCTATTTTTTCTAAAAATGGCCTTGTTACTACAATAGCTTGGGCTATAGAAGATAAAGTTTATTATGCCTTAGAAGGCTCTATATTCGTTGCAGGGTCTGCAATTCAGTGGTTGAGAGATGAAATGCACTTAATAGAAAGCTCTCAAGATTCTGAGTACATGGCATCAAAAGTAAAAGATACTTTAGATTGTTTTGTTGTTCCGGCTTTCACAGGGCTTGGAGCTCCATATTGGGATCAATATGCAAGAGGAACGATTGTTGGAATAACCAGGGGAACAAATAAGTATCACATAATCAGAGCAACTCTTGAGTCTATTGCATTTTTATCTTATGACGTTTTAAATGCAATGGAAGAAGATTGTAAATTTAAACTTAAAAAATTAAAGGTTGATGGAGGAGCAAGCAATAATAATTTTTTAATGCAATTTCAATCGGATATAATAGGAGTGGATGTAGAAAGACCCTCTATTGTAGAAACGACAGCAAAAGGAGCTGCTTTTCTTGCGGGTTTGAGTGTAAAAATTTATAAAAATATGGAAGATCTTAAGAAAAAAACAAATAGTTATAAAGTTTTTAAACCTCAAATGGATAAAATAAAGAGAAATGAATTAGTGTACAGGTGGCATAGAGCTGCTATAAAATCAAAAGATTGGGCAAAAGATAATTAATAATAAAGAATCAAAATGTATTTAATATCAGATAAAAATTTACAAAGGGGTTAAAATTAAGTTAATAATTTACTTAATTGTAGAAGAATATTATACTCAAGTATATAATTTCTTTAGGGGGATAAATAGATGAAACCAATGAATAAACTAAAGCAAATATTAATAAACTCAAAGTCATCTTTTGAAAGATTTCCTTTGCCTATATTTATATCAATATTAGCTGCAATTTTTTTTGTATGTGCAAGTTATCCTGAAAAATTAAATGAAAAATTTATTCGTTATGGTTTGATATCCATATTTTCATTCTTTTTATACCTGAATATAAAATTATTTTCTGAAGGAATTCAATATTCTGCAAAAGATGAATCTGATAAGAAAAAAAATAAATTATTTATAATTTCTTGTTATATAATATCACTGCCAATTGTTTATGCTATGGCAGTTGTAATAAATTTATTTAAAGACGGCTTTAAATATGATTCAGCTCATGTATACTTCGGAGTGCTATTTGCTTTATTTATTTGCGTTTTTTTCATATCGAAAATATTTTACCACAACGATTATATTGCATATGCAGTTAATATTTATAAAAACATAATAATATCATTTTCTTATTCAATAATTCTTTTTATAGGTTTAAGTGCAATTATATTAACTATAAATCTATTATTGAATGCAAAAATAAGTTCGAAATTTTATTTTTATATTTTTATAATCATTTTTATACCATTTAATTTTTTAATATTTTTATCCCAATTTCCAAAAATTCAAAACCCTTTAAATGATTATAAATTTGGAAGCGTATTTGAAAAACTTATAGATTTTATAGTAATACCTTTATGCACAGCTTATGCAATAATACTTTATATTTATTTCATCAAAATTATATTTACAAGAGAAGTGCCACAAAATATAATTTCAAACCTTGTTGTATGGTACTCTCTTGTCTGTGTAGGAGTATTGTTTATAAATAAGATTATAGAAACTGATATATCAAAGTCTTTTAAAAAAATACTACCTATATTAATTTTGCCATTGCTAATATTTATGTTTTATTCAATGTACATTAGAGTATCAGAATATGGCTTAACCCCAAATAGATATTATGTTATTGCAGGTGGAATCTTTTCGCTTTTATCAATGCTATATTATATTTTTTATAAAGACAGTTCAAATATAACGGTCCCTATTATTTTAGTGATTATTATTTTAATATCAACAATAGGTCCTCAATCTGCTTATAACATTTCACTTCTAAGTCAAGAAGCAAGACTTTATAAAATTCTTGATAAAAATAAAATGCTAAAAGGTGAAATCATAACTCCAAATAAAAATCTTTCAGAAGAGGATAAAAAACAAATTTTAGATATTACAAATTATTTAAATTATAGATATCAAAAAAGTCAGTTGAAATATTTGGGAGATGGAACAAAATCTTTTAAACAAATTTTTGGATTTGATATTGGAGATCTTAATTTATCGTCAGAAGATGAAAAAGCTGTTAGTAATATGGATAATTCCTATGTAAGCGCAACATCATTATCTGAGATAGATGTATCAAAATATAAAACTTTTACTGAAATTGATACAGGTCAAAATCAAAGTGAAAATAAGAATGAAAAATATACTTATAAGTTTGAAGATAATAAGTGCAAAATTTTATATAAAAAAGGCAGAGATTTTTATCCTTTGCTTGAAATAAACTTAAAAGAAATAAAAGATAAATTAATTGTCTTAAAAGATGAAAATTCAAATATAAATATTGATTATTTAACAATAGAAGGAAGCAAAGATAATATAAATTATAAAGTTATATTTAGAGATGTATTTTTTAATTCGATGAACGATTTAAAAGATTTTTATTTACACCTATATTTATTAACAAGTGAATGAAATGAAAATATTATTTATAGTTATTAACAATGAAGAACATTTAAGAGAGATAGTTGAAGAATTTGCTAAAAATGACATTAGAGGAGGCACGATTTTAGAAAGCAAAGGCTTAGGAAATTTAACAAATAAATATATGGAAGAAGGATATTTTACTTACCTTAAAATTTTTATGCCAAGTCCTATTAATTATAATAAAACCATTTTCTTAGTTTTAGATGATGAAAAGACTGAAATTGCC
Source organism: uncultured Peptoniphilus sp. (assembly GCA_946999425.1). Lineage (GTDB taxonomy): Bacteria > Bacillota > Clostridia > Tissierellales > Peptoniphilaceae > Peptoniphilus_B. The sequence continues at coordinate 5,243 of CAMQDG010000055.1, read as the reverse complement.
AAAGAATGTGTAAGAAAAATATTAGGAGATATGTCAAAAGCCAACACAGGAATAATGTTTACTTTGAACATAGATGAAGTGGAAGGACTTACAAAATAATTGGGAGAGATCCCAATTTTTTTATTGTTTATAAAAATCTAAAAAAATGTAGTATACTTTTCTTATGAGAACTTTAGATTGTTATGGAGATTCAATAGTTAATGGATTTGGGGTAAAAAAATCTTTTTTAGATTATTCTTTACCATGTAAAACAAACAAATATGGAATAAATGGTCTTGAAACAGACGGTCTATTAAAAAATATGTCAAATATAAATCATAAACACGATATTTTTTTTATGGCGGGAATAAACGATTTTTCCAATGGAAAATCTGTAATCTATGTATATGAAAATTATTTAAAAATAGTTAAAAAGACTGAAGGAATTGAAAATATTTTTTTAGGAATTCCTTTTTCTGTAATTAATTATGATGCTTGGTCGTATTATAACGAACTTACATATAAATCAACAATTAATAAATTAAGAGAGTTTGAAAAAATAATTTTAGATACAAAGTTTGCTGAAAATATAAATATAATTAATTTTTACAGAAAATTTATTTTAAAAGAAAATTTAACTTTTGATGGAATTCATCCGAATACTGAAGGACACAAAGTTTTATATAAAATATTTAAAAACGAAATTGAGGAAGTTTATGGAAAAATTTGAATTATTAATATTTAAACGTCAGCTTACAAATCGAGAAAAATTTTTAATTGTAATTTTAGGATTTTTAGTACTCGAAATTTTGATTTTTAAAAACTTACCAGCCTTTAGACAATGAAATATTAGAGACTAAAAGTCAGATTGAAAGTAATAGAAAAGCTTTAGAAGAACCTATAAAGGTTGAAAAAGAAGAAAAGACAACTTATAAGTCGGATAGACCAATAGATAGTATAATTGACGGAAATTTAATATCAATTTCATCAATAAATAATATGGGGAACTTAAATAAAATAGTTGCAAACTATAGGGGAAGCGAGAAAGAATTAATTACCTTATCTAAAGATTTGGGAAATAGACTTAGAATAATGGATCTTAAAACTACAAAGGAAGGTCTTGAAGGAAGTTTTTTAATAATAACAAATGAGAAACTTACTAATACATACAAAAAGAATGAAGATTTATCAGAAAAAAATACTAAAAAGATTAATTTAAAAGAAATATATTTTAAAGATTCAAAAGTTTTGTCAAAACCTGTAAATCAGATTAAGTTAAAAGCTTCAAATTTAAATTTAAATTTAAATAAAGAAAAGGTAACAGATTATAAAAAACCAGATAAAAATATAGATTTAGAAAAAAATAAGGTAACAAAAGAGGAAAATAAAACAAACAAAAGCATAGAAAATAAAGAAATTCCTTTAGTGCCTGAAGAACCCTTAAAAGAAAAAGATTTTATTGAAGTAACCCAATACGGTACAAATTTAGATTTCATAAATAACATGAATATAATTTCTTATAATCCAAATTTTATGTTTGATAATAGATATGTTGATGTAATATTTAATGATTTAAAAGACCAAAGAGGAAAATTTTTTATTGAATTTTATACAGGAAATCAAATGGGAAAATTTGGCTTAATAAAAGAAGGACAAAGATACGAAATAAATGAAAAATATAAAAACTTTGAGCTAAACAGTTTAATCTTCGAAAATGAAGATAAAATAGAGGGATTTTATTATGAAATACCTATTGAAGAAAAAGATCCAAATTCTTTTTCCATAGAGAGATATGGCTATGAAAAATAAAGGTTTTACGTTAATTGAGCTTATAATTGTTATTTCTATTATTTGTATAATATTAGGAGTTGCTATTCCCAAGATCACTGGGATCACAAGCTTAAACGAAAGAAAAGAAGCCGAAAAATTAGTTGATGATCTAAAGTATGCAAGAAATATGGCAATTAAAATTGGGGATTATGTTAGTTTTAAAATAGAAAATAAAAACTATAAAATATTTTCTAAAGAACAAAACTTTAAAGATGTAGATCTAAAATTTCTATCTTTAGAAAAAGAACCTCAATTTAATAAATTTACTTGGACTAAAAGAGGAGCTTCATCTTATAAGGGGCAAGGAACCCTAATTTTGTATGGTAAAAATAAATATATTATAAGTGTTGTTCCAGTTACGGGAAATATAAATATGAAGGTTGAGAAATGAAAAAAGGATTCTTAATGGTAGAAGTAATTGCATCCATTGCAATCTTATCTTTAGTAATTGTGAGTATTTTACCTATTTTTTATATAAGCCAAAATCATGCAAAAAAAGCCAATGACCGCATAGAAGAAAATCTAAATTTAAAAAATTTTATGGAAGAGAATATAAGTCAACTGTATAGTGGTAAAATATTAAATTTTGAATGGGAGAAAGATAATTTAAATTCAAAAATTATTGATAAGGGAAATTTTTATGAATTAATTGTTAAGGACAATAAAAACAATGAAATTAAATGTTACATATCAAAAGGGATTCACTTTAATTGAGTTATTATTTGCAATTGCTTTAGGAGGCATAATAATAAGTGTTTTAATGACAACTTTCTATTCCGCTTTAAAATCTGAAAAAAGTTTAGTTAACAATATAGATAGGTCTGAAAACTTATCATTTTTACAAAATTATATTTGTGATGAATTTCAAAGTGCTGATTATTTTGTAAAATCGAACTCAGATATAGGGATGGCCATTGTAAACGAAAAACTTATAGGTAAAAACAATTATAAAAAATATAGATATATAACTTATGGTGTAATAGATGGAAGTCTTTACAGATTTGCTTCTTCTGATAAGAAAAATAAAATGGAAGAATTTAATTTTATAAAGACAAAAGATAGACAGAAAGATGTAGGAGCAAATTTATTGGCAAAAAATGTAGAGTATATAAAACTTAGAGAAAGTGAAAATAAATTTGAAATTGAAATAAATTTAAAAAGTAATAAGTCAATAATTTCAGTTATATCAAGAAGGTCCTCATATGAATAAAAAAGGATTTCTGCTCATTATAACTCTTTTTACAATTTCTATAATAAGCATAATAGGACTTTTTGTTTTAAGTTTAACATCAAATTCCATTGAGATTTCTGCTAATTTAGAAGATAGACTACAGTCTGAGTATGTATCTGAAAGTATAATAAACATACTTTTTTCAGACTATAAGGAAGAACTCAATAAAAATATGGAAAACATTATGAAAACTACAGATAAGAAAATAATCATTGATGACATAAATTTAAAAGATTTTTTTGATGCTGAATATGAAATTGAACTTAAATATATTAAAGCATATAAGGTTGAAGATTTTTTATTAAAAGTCAACTCAAAATATAAGGGGATCTGGGATTCTGCCAGTGCTAAAGGAAGCATAGTAAATAAAATTTATCTTAATGAAAATGGAGTAAGCTCAAAAGATATTGACATGTCTCAAAGAGAATTTTTTGAATCAGAAATTTCTAAAATAAGAAATAAGGAATTTAGAAATCTTGAAATAACTGAAGATAGTGTTTTAATAAGTAACGGATTAAAAAATGAATTGTATTTTAAAAAAGACTTTGAGAACCAAAAGAGTCCTTATTTTGTTTGGTATTCATACGAAATTACCACATTAAAAATAAATGCTAATCTTGAAACTGTAAATAAAGCTGAAGTTACAGGATATATTATTAACAACGGTAAAATTACAGGAGATGGAATTAAAGTGGTCGGAGTATTTATAGAAGATAGAAATTCTGACATTCAAGCGGATGTTGAAGTAAAAGGAGATTTAATTGATATTTACGATAAAAAGAATGTAAATTTAAAATATGATTTTAACAGAATAAAAATTCATAAGGATAATTTGCCAAACTATATTGATTTAAATGTAAAGACAATAACTAAGAGCGACTTGGATTTTTAGATACTTGTTAAGTTTAATTTGTATTGTTATAATTATTATAGTTAATTTTAGGAGGTAGATTATGATATCAGCTGGCGATTTAAGGAAGGGTTTAACTTTTGAATATGATGGCGATGTTTATGAAGTTATAGATTTTCAACACGTAAAACCGGGCAAAGGTGCAGCTTTTGTAAGAGCTAAAATAAAATCAGTTTTATCAGGCGGAATAAAAGATACAACTTTTAATCCAAGTGAAAAATTTGAAAAAGCTGTTATAGAAACAAAAACAATGCAGTACTTATACAATGATGGAACATTATATTATTTTATGGATAATGAAAGCTATGAGCAAATTCCTCTGGATGGCTCTATGGTTGGAGATGCTCTTGATTTTATGAGGGAAAATGATTCTGCAACTATTAATTTTTATAAGGGATCTCCATTTAGGGTAACACCTGAAAATTTTGTTGAATTAGAAGTTACATTTACTGAACCCGGCGTTAAAGGAGATACATCTTCAGGAGGCTCAAAACCTGCAAAAGTTGAAACTGGCTATACACTAAATGTGCCACTATTTGTCAACATTGGTGATGTTATCAGGATTGATACAAGAACTGGTGAATATATGTCAAGAGTATAGGAGGTTATCATGGATTATTTATTAAAAAGAGTAGCTTATCTACAAGGGTTGGCGGATGGATTTGAGATTGATGAAACTTCAAAAGAGGGAAAATTATTATTAGAAATTATTGATGTTCTTTCAGACATAGTTGATGAAGTTAAAGATTCAAATAAAGATCTTGAAAATTATGTAGATATGGTAGAAGAAGATTTATCAGAACTTGAAGACTATGTTTATGATAATGATGATTATGAATTTGATGACGACTATGAAGACTATGATGATTATGAAGATTTTGATGACGAAGAAGATTTGCCATCAGCAAATGAAAATTTAAATGATTAATAAAAAATTTAAGATTTAAAAAGCCCTAACTAGGGCTTTTTTATTATATTCCATATAATTGTAGAACTTTTTAATATTTGGTATAATTACAAAAGGAGGGTAATGATTATGTCTAATAAATTTTTAGTTGCTCAAGTTACAGACGGAAATATTAATATTTCTGATGATGTTATAGAATCAATTGCAAGTTTTGCTGCTCAAGGAGTTGAGGGCGTAGTTGAATTGCAATCAAATTTAAAAAATTCAGTTTCAGATATTCTCAAGGTTAAAAATACCTCTAAAGGTGTTAAAGTTAGTGTTGGAGAAAAAGAAGCTATAATAGATATGTATATAAATGTTGAATTTGGTAGCAATATAGTTGAAAT
>CAMQDG010000054.1 GCA_946999425.1 uncultured Peptoniphilus sp. | reverse complement strand
ATATTTTGGAAAAAACTTACCCAGACGCCCATTGTCAGCTGGAGCATAAAAGTCCTTTTGAACTTTTAGTAGCAACCATTCTTTCTGCTCAATGTACTGATGAAAGAGTTAATAAGGTTACGGGCGAAATGTTTAAAAATTATAATAAGCCTGAAGATTTTGTAAAACTTGGGCCGGAAAAAATTGAACCTTTAATTAAATCCTGTGGTTTTTATAGAAATAAGGCGAAAAATATTTATGGGGCAAGTTTTGAAATTTTAAATAATTATGGGGGCATAGTTCCAAGTTCTTTAGAGGAACTTATAAAACTTCCTGGTGTGGGAAGAAAGACGGCAAATGTTATATTGAGTAATTGCTTTGGTCAAGAGGCCATTGCAGTTGACACTCATGTTTTCAGAGTTACAAATAGAATTGGAATTGTAGATGAGGACAGTCCTGAAAAAACTGAATTTGCCCTTATGAAAAAAATAAAAAAGGAAAGGTGGTCTAAAGCTCATCATCTTTTTATTTTTCATGGAAGAAGATGTTGCAGTGCAAGAAGGCCTCAATGTTTAATTTGTCCTATAAAAAATTTATGTAAGTGGAGCGGAAAATGACAAAAAAAACAAATAAAATAATTAAAATAAATAAAAACCGAAAAATTTTAATTGTTTTAATCTTATCTTTTATAGGTATTTCTCTACTTTATTTTGCCTTTATTTCCCATTCGGATAAAATTTATCCTGGGATTAAAGTTTCTGGAATAAGTCTTTCAAATTTAAGCTTGGAACAAGCAAAATTAAAACTTTCTGAGGATAGTAAACCTGAAAGTGATAAGATAACTTTTGATCTTGATGGGGAAAAATATTTTGTTACTCTTGAAGATTTAGGCTATAAAAGGGATATGGAAAAAGCTTTAAAAGAAGCTTATGAAACAGGAAGAAGCAAATCTAATATAGAAAATTTCTTTAGGATAGTAAGTCTTCCTATTTTACAAAAAAATATAAGCATGTCTGAAAGCTTTGATGATAAAAAAGTTGAAAATGCAATAAATTATTTAGTTGATAAAGTTTATAGACCTGCCATAGATGCTAATCTTTCATATAAGGATGGAAAATTTTCCCTTGAGGGAGAAAAGGACGGAAGATATTTGGATGCAAAAGATGCAAGGGAAAAATTAAAAAATGATGTTCATAAAAAAGAGGAACTGGTTTTAACAAGTCTTCCAATATATCCTAAAGTAAAAAAAGATTATTTTTCAGGAATAGACGGACTTTTGTCAAGATTTTCAACAGATTATAGCAGAAGCGAAAAAAATAGAAAAGAAAATATTTCTTTAGCATCTTCATCCATTAAGGGACTTTTAATAAAACCAGGCCAGGAAATATCATTTAACAATGCAGTTGGAGATATTTCTGAAGAGAAAGGCTATAAAAACGCAGGAGTAATTGTTAATGGAGAATTTGACAGAGGATTGGGTGGAGGAATTTGCCAAGTATCAACAACCTTATACAATGCTCTTGCAAGGGCGGATATAGAAATTTTAGAAAGGTCAAATCATTCGAGACCTGTTAATTATGTAGAACTTGGAACGGACGCTGCCGTAGCAACGGGCTTTAAAGATTTAAAATTTAAAAACAATCTATCTCATCCTATTTACATTGATGCCTCAACAGACGGAAGAATACTTGAATTTTTAGTTTTTGGAAATAAGGGCGATCTTCCCTATGAAATTAATCTAAGACCTGTTAGGATTTCTGTAAGTGAACCGGAAAGTATTACAAAGTATTCCGATCAAATTCCTGAAGGGGAAGTGGAAGTTGAAAAAAGAGGTTCAAAGGGATATTACTATGAAACTTATAAAGATTATATAAAAGACGGTAAAGTTTTAAAAAGTGAAAAAATTTCCCATTCAAACTATATTCCACAAAATCGTGTTGTCATTATAGGTGAAGGAAAAAATACTTCAAAGAAAAACACAAACAATGAGGAAGATAACAGAAGAGAAAGCAAAAAAAAGAGAAAGAAAATAAAATCTGATGATAATAATAAGCAAGATAGGAAATCATCAAAGAAGAAAAAGAAAAATAATGATTAAAAATTTTTAAAAGAGCTTTTAAAAGCTCTTTTTTTAAACTTAAAAAATTAAGATTTAGTGATATACTAAAAGAGAAGGAATGTCAAAAAGAAAATGAAAGGAGATATTATGAATAGAAAAGTAAAAATAGTACAATTCGGTTGCGGAAAAATGTCAAAATATCTTATGAGATACGCTTTGGAAAAAGGTGGAGAAATAATAGGAGCTTTTGACATGAATCCTGCATTAGAAGGAAAAGATATAGGAGAAATAATAGAAAGTGAAAATAAGGGCATTAAAATTCAAGGTGCAGATAGATTTGAAGAATGTTTAAAAAAAGGAAAGCCTGATGTTTGTATAGTTGCAACAAGATCAACAGTGGAAGAAATATCAGAAGTTTATAAATTATGTGCAAAGCATGGAATAAATGCTATAAGCACTTGTGAAGAAGCCTTATATCCATGGAATTCAAGTAAAGAGCTTACAGAAGAATTAGATAAACTTGCAAAAGAAAATAATTGTACCCTTACAGGAAGTGGTTATCCTGATATGTACTGGGGAGTTCTTATAGATACTCTTGCAGGATCTCTTTTTAAGATAAATAAAATTGTAGGAGTAAGTAGCTACAACGTAGAAGATTACGGAATAGCTCTTGCAGAAGGTCACGGAGCAGGTCTTAACAAAAAAGACTTTGAAGAAAAATTTGGAAAATATAATGATCTTTCCTATGAAGAAACCTTAAAAGCTATAGAAGAAGGAAAAGTTATTCCATCTTATATGTGGAATCAAAACGGATGGCTTTGTGAAAAGTTGGGACTTACAATTACATCTCAAACACAAAAGAGCATTCCTGTAACAAATAAAAAAGATTTAAAATCATCAACTCTTAACATGACAGTTAAAGCAGGAGATGCAACAGGAACTGAATTTGTAGTAACAACAGAAACAAAAGAAGGAATCACTTTAGAAACTCATAACTTAGGCTATGTTTATGGACCTGAAAATTTTGACATGAACAGATGGACCTTTGAAGGAGAACCAGACACAAATATTATCATGGATAATCCAGACACAGTAAGACTTACTTGTTCAAACTTGGTAAATAGAATTCCGGCACTAATAAATGCAGAGCCAGGATATATAACAACAGATAAAATGCCAAATCCTCTTTACATGGTAAAAGATATGAATGAATATATTAAATAAAAAAAGCTCCCTTTAAGGGAGCTTTTTATGCTTAATTAATTTTATTCGTAGGTTCCTTTTTTTAATATATTTTTATTTTTCATCATCATTTGACCTTCGGATATTACTGTTTCTATTTCTAAATCGTCATTTAATGCGACTAAATTGGCAAGATATCCTTCTTTTACATATCCTACTTCTCTGTTTAGTTTCAAAACTTTTGCCACGTTTGATGTGAATGGTTTGATTGCGTCTTCTAGTTTTTCTCCGGATTTTACTATTTCTTTTATAGCTTTGATGCCTGTATTAACTGGAGAATAACCAATTTCTACTAAATTTCCTTCTTTGTCATAGTTTGACCAAGAGCCGAATCCGTCTGAGGAGTAAGTGATTCTATCTAAAACATTTCTTTCTTTTGCCAGTTGATATGCTTTTACATCAGTTAAATTTCTACTAATTCCAGAAGTTATGTCTATATATCCGCCTCTTTCAGCAAATTTAAGTGCTTCTTCAAATAGTTTGTCGTCTCTATTTACGTGGGTCGGTCTAAATATTGTGATTGGTAAGTTGGAATGTTCTAATGCATCATTTATTTGACCAAATAAGAACTTTCCTCCTCCCATGTGTATGGTTACGTGACCACTTTTGCCAGAAATCATTCCTGCAACTCTTGCTTCTGCTCCAATTCTTTGAAGTTCTTTGTAGTCAAGACATGAATCTCTATGGTCGTTTGCGGCAATCTTAACCCCAATTAGTTGATCTATAAAGATGATGTCAGTTTTCACTGAGCCTGTGATGGTTGGGCTTGGATATGCGTAAGAACCTGTAAGTGAGTAGGTTTTTATTCCTTCTTTGGTAAGGGCAAGTGATTTTGCTACTAAATTTTCTACACTTCTTGTTTCTGAATCGGTACCAAGAAGTCCAACCGCTGTAGTGATCCCTGCTTCGATTAATTTTGAAAGTCCAATTTCTGGAACTCTCGTATTGAATCCACCTTCTCCGCCACCTCCAGTGATGTGGATGTGTTGGTCGATTAATCCTGGTATGATTGTTTTATTAGATGCATCATATCTTTCGTCAACAGGATAGTCGCAGCTACCTTCAAATATTTTTTCAATTTTATCACCTGCGACTAATATATTTTTAAGACCTTCTTCGCCGACAATCTTGGCATTTTCTATTAAAAGCATTATTTTTCACCCATTTCTTGTAAAAACTTTTCTTTTTCCTCTTCAGTTATTTTAGTAATTCCAATTCCAGTTAGTCCTAAGATGATAGCAAACACTATTCCCATGTAGTTTAGTATTGCCCATGGTAGGTATGCCATTGTTTCTACACCGAGGGTCGCTGACATGTAAGCTCCTGCTGCTGACCAAGGAATAAGTGGAACTAACACAGTACCTGAGTCTTCAAGGGTTCTTGAAAGGTTCTTAGGATGCAGATTTCTCTCTAAATAAATCTTGCTAAATAGTTCTCCTGGAATTAGGATTGAAAGATATGAATTACCTGTTACAAAGGCAACTGTGAAGCAAGATGCAATGGTTGATATGATAACTCCAAATGTAGTCTTAACCCTCTTCAAAATCGCTTCTAAAACTACATCAAGCATTCCTGAACTGGACATGATTCCTGCAAATCCCATAGAACAGAATACAAGTACTGTGGTAGTAGTCATTGATATTGCTCCACCTCTATTGATTAATGTAGTTATGTCTTTTAAGATTTCACCATCAAAGTTTGTCATAGTTACGTTAAAACCATTTACCATGGAGATAAATCCATTCTTAAGTGTAAATCCTTGAACGAATACTCCTATAATTACTGATATTATTGAATTTATAACCATAGTTGGAAGAGTTGGAAATTTTAAAACCGATCCAACAAGCATTATAACTACAGGAACTAGTAAAAGGATATTCCAATGATATATTCCTGAAAGTTGATCTTGAATTATATTGACTGATTCTGTAGTAACTGTTGATGACTTAGTGTATAGACCAACAACTAAGTAGACTACAAGTGCAACTATTGACGCTGGAACTGTGGTGTAGAGCATGTGTTTTATATGCTCATACAGTTCTGAGCCAGCTGCAAGTGGTGCCAAGTTAGTAGTATCAGAAAATGGTGATAATTTATCTCCAAAATATGATCCTGCTACTACAGCTCCAGCTGTAATAGGTAAGCTCATTCCAAGCCCTTGAGCAATTCCCATGATTGCAACTCCAATTGTACCTGCAGATCCCCAAGATGTTCCTGTAACAGTAGATAGAACTGCTGTAATTAAAAATGCAGATATATAGAGAAACCTTGGATTGATTATATCAACTCCGTAGTAGATTATCATAGGCACGGTGCCTGAAAACATCCAAGCTCCAATAAGTAGCCCTACTGACCACAAAATCAATGTAGCCGGAAGTGCTGATGCAATCTTCTCAATAATTCCCTTCTGTAATTCTTCCCAAGTGTAGCCGAGTCTCATTGCAATTATCGTTGCAAAACTAGCACAGATTAAAATAATAGGTTCCGCTCTTAATTTAAATATCCCTACTCCTATTGTAAGAAGAATAATCATTACTGCTAATGGCGACACCGCCTGCAATGTAGTTGGTTTAAGTTTTTTGTTTTCCATAATTTGCTCCTATAAAAATAATATAAACTATAGTGTATTATATAATTTAAAGTTAGCTCACGTCAATATGTTAGAAAGATAAAGTAATTAAGATTTTTAGACTTAATTTATGAAAAATAAAAATTTTTTCAAATATAAACACAGAATTCTTTAGTGGAGTTTTTTATAAATTTTTGCATAAAAAAATGACCTTTAAAGGTCATAAAAGTAATTTTAAATATACATGGTGCAGAGAAAGGGACTTGAACCCTCACGAGTTTCCTCACATGCTTCTGAGACATGCCTGTCTGCCATTCCAGCACCTCTGCAAAATGGTGCGGAGGAAGGGACTTGAACCCTCACGAGCAAAGCTCACATGCCCCTCAAACATGCCTGTCTGCCTATTCCAGCACCTCCGCCAACCAACTTATAATAACAAAAAGAAAATTAAATATCAAATATTTTTTTCTAATAATTCTTTATTTCTTTTTTTAATTCGTCTTGTTGCCCTATAAATATTAAAGTAGGATTTTGGATTTAATCTTTTTTTCTTGTTTATATTTTTTATTTTTTTAAGGGCTGCAAATTTTAAAACCTTTAAAATTAATTTTTTCATTATCTTCTCCTTGGAGATTTCTTTTTAAATTTTTGACTTTTTTGTTTTTTTAATCTTTTTTCTCTTTGTCTTTCTTTAATTCTTTCTTCCTTTATTTTTTGATACCATTCTTCGGTGTGAATATTACATTCTTTAGTGGGAATGTATTCATAATCATCGGGATAAATACCTCCATGTTCAGATGGAATATATTTAGGATCTCTTTCAAATAAAATTTTGTATTCTACATCTTCCTTAGGACAAAATTCTCCTGCAAGACGACCGGAAGAATTACAAATTAAAAACTTTTTGTGGCCCTTACAATATTCCTTGGGTTGGCTTCCATTAACGAAATATTCCATATATCCGTCAGAGCTTTCTTCACAAAGTTTACTTCCTAAAAGACCACTTTTTTGGCAAATAAATTTTTGAATTATATCTGGAGGAGTTTGAAATTTATCAGGATTTAAACCCTTATGGCTGAATCTCATAATTTTTTTAAAAATAGATTCAATCATTTGGCTGTTTACATTTAAAGAAATTTTAGGACTGTCGCAGCCTAACCAAGAAGCTATGGTATATTGGCTTGTAAAACCACTTTGCCATAAGTCGGAATTGTATTTATTTAAACCTTGCATAGCGCAAAGATCAAAATAATTTAAGCCATTTCCTTTTAAATTTCCCCTTGTAACATTGGTTCTTAAAGCATCTCTAAGTAAAAAGTTTATATTTTTATCAATTATCTGTTTTCCTTCTCTTTTAGAATTATCTACTATGGTAACTCCAGCGGAATCAATAATTTTTATAAGGGCTGTAGGTTTTAAATAATTTCCATCTCTTGCAAGAACTTCATAGGAAGTTGCCATATCAAGGAGGCTAAAGCCGTAGTGTAGATTTCCAAGGGCAAGTCCGTCTAAGGTTTCGTCGTTAAAATTAGAGTTTTCATTTTTACTTATAAAAGCATCCTTATCATTAATTAAATTTAAAGTTTTTAAAGTTTCAAGACTTTTATTAAAACCAATCCTGTTTAAAATTTTTACAGCAGCAACATTGGAATTATTTTCTAAGGCAAATCTTGATGTTAAAAGCCCTCTATAACCCCTGTAAAAATTTTCAGGCCAAAGTTTTCCATCAACGTAAAAAGGAACATCGTCGGTTATTGTAGCTAAGGTATCTCCGGCATTTAAACTTGCCAAGTAAACTGAAAAAGGTTTTAACAAAGATCCAGGACTTCTATAAGAATCACTTGCCCTATTAAAAATCTTTTGATATTTACTATTTACATCGAGACCTCCAACGATAGCCCTAACATAAGAATTTTTGTTGTCTATAATAATAGAGGCTGACTCTGGTTGAATTACAGGTTCTTTGTCATAAGTGTAAAAATCTTTTGAAATTTTTATGGAGCCGTCACTATTGTAAGTAAAGAAATTTTTATCTTTTAAAAATCCGTGGTCAATTATTATATAGTCGAGTTTTTCTTCATAAAATTCCTTGGGAATATTTAAATTGCCAATAGAATAAGTTTTTAAAGTTTTGCTTTCGTTAAAGTCATAGGCATCTAAAATATCTATTTTTGAGTTTATAGAAAAAATCTTTTTATTTATAGAAAGGTCGCCAGAGTCAGATACAGAAAATTCATTTTTAGGTATTATAAAATTCAAATCATTGTCAAAATAATTTTCTTTTTTTATAAAAATTATATTTCCATTTCTATCAACAATATCTTCTTTATCATCAAGAGTAAAATTAAGCATGGAAGAACCACCAGATGAAGAAAAATTGTTAAAAGCTTTTTCAAGACTTCCATAATAATTTTCCAGTTCCTTTTGAAGATTTTCATCAATAGCGGAAATTATTTTATAGCCTCCAGTAAATAATTTATATTCAGCCTCTTCTCTTGAAATTTTGTAATAATTTTCCAGTTCCTGGCAGGCATTTAATTTTATAAAATCAGTTGAATAGGAGCTCATGTTGTGATATTTTTTCTCTCCAGGTTTAAGGGAAGAATATAAATCAAAATCACAGGCTTCTTTATATTCGGATTCCTTTATTTTTCCAAGATCCAGCATTTTTTTAAGAACAATTTTTTGTCGTTCAAAGCTTTTAGGATTGAAAATGACATAATACTCTTCGCCATTTATTATACTTGTTCCAACTATTTTATTTTTATCACTTTTATAATTTTCTTTTAAAACTCTTTTAGTAGGGGAATATTCTCCAGGATTTTTTGCAATTCCGGCAATCAAAGCGGACTCAGCTAAGTTTAAATCCCATACATCTTTAGAAAAATAAGTTTGACTTGCAGCTTCAACTCCATAAGAGCCCTGACCTAAATTAATCCTGTTTAAATAAGCTTCAAGAATTTCTTCTTTAGACAAATTGTCAGCAAGACGCATAGATAAATAAGCCTCTTTAATTTTTCTATTTATGGTTTTTTCGTTTGTAAGGTAAACATTTTTAACAAGTTGTTGAGTAAGGGTGGAGGCACCTCTTACATAGGCTCCAGCTTTAAGATTTGTGTAAATGGAACCTAAGACACTTCTAAAATCTAAACCTCCATGGGAATAAAACCTTTGATCTTCAATGGAAACAAAGGCATCTTTTATGTAAGTGGGGACTTTTTCTATGGGGACAATGGTTCTATATTCTTGGGATTCTATTTTTTCAAGAAGATTGCCATTTTCATCGTAAATACTCGAAGTTTGATTGAAACTATTGCTTAAATTTTTTAAATTTGTCTTAGGTGAATCTTTAATAACCCCAAAAAAGGCAGCAGAAAAAATTCCTCCTAAAGTTATAAAAATTAAAAAAACAGATAAAAGCCAAAAACCTATTTTTTTATTTTTATTTAAATTTTTATAGGATTTCTTGTAAAAAGAATATTCATTTTTAAAATTAAAATCTTTAAAATTGTTAAGGTCTTTATTCATAACGCCTCCAGCCCTATTATATCACCTCTTCAATATTTTGTCTTTTTAAAGCCTTATTGTATAATCTAATTATGAAAAAAAAAAAAAAAATAGAGAAAGTAATTATTGTTGC
>CAMQDG010000053.1 GCA_946999425.1 uncultured Peptoniphilus sp. | reverse complement strand
AGGGACAATCGCAAGTCCATTAGTCCCCCTCGCGTTACATATGTAAGATAAAAAAACGAAAAAGAATAAATGTAGAAAAAATTTCAATTGAAAAAACATAAAACAAAAATGCTTCACGTAGAGCGTAAAAAATATTTTATAAAAAATTTTAAAATAAATTTTAAATCAAAATATTTATTTTTTTCTCTCACATTATACACGCGGACCAATAAATTGGTCCCTACAGGATTTTTAAAGATTGTGGCAAAAAAGAAGATTGTTTAAATGAAAGGATTTCTTAAATGATTTAAAATTAATGTTTATTCAAAATTAGAATATTGATTTTCTTCCCTAATAAAATATTAGAAATCAAACGTCATCTCCGAATTAAACAAAATAAAAAATCCATTGATTTTTTCATATTTTCAATGGATTTTTGTTTTATTTTTTATTTTAATTTTTGGCAAATCTCTTCTATGGAAAGTTCTTCTTGGTCTGATGTTTTCATGTTTTTCAAGGGATAAAGTCCTGTTTTTATTTCATTTTCTCCCAGGGCTATAGAATAGGGTATGTTTAATTTGTCTGCATATTTAAATTTTTTACCTATTTTCCCTTCTTCTGAATAAATTATTGCCTTTATACCCTTTTCTTTTAAGGTTTTTACAAGTTTTATGCCTTCTGTTAAAAAGCCTTCCATGGGGATTATTATTAGGTCTACCAGGGATTTATTTTCTGTTTGTATTAAGTTTTTTTCCATGAGTTTAAAGAAGAGTCTTGAAAGTCCTATGGATATTCCTACTCCAGGAAGTTTTAAGTCTGTATAGTATTCTGCTAAATTGTCGTATCTGCCTCCTGAGCATACGCTACCTACGTCTTCATGGCCGGTTAAGAATGTTTCGTAAACTGTTCCTGTGTAATAGTCCAGTCCTCTTGCTATTTTTAAGTCTACTTCTATGTTTTCTTCTGATACTCCAAAGGCTTCTATATATTCCAAGACTTGACTTAGTTCTTCTATGCCTTCTTTAAATTTTTCGTTTTCTATTTTTAAGTTTTTTAATGCTGAGATTTTTTCTGCGTTTTTGCCTTGGACTTGTAAAAATTCCAATATTTTTTCTATTTCTTCTTCTTTTAAGCCCTGATCTTTTAATTCTTCAACCATTTTTCCCATGCCTATTTTGTCAAGTTTGTCTATGGTTCTTAATATTTCTTCTTCTTTTTTTGCTCCTAAGTTTTCAAAAAATCCTTTTAATATTTTTCTGTTGTTTATGTGGACTTTAAAGTTTCCAAGTTTTAAGTCTTTAAATATTCCACAGATTATAACAGGCATTTGGGCATCATTTACAATGGAAAGTTTTCCATTTCCTATGGCGTCTATGTCGCATTGGTAAAATTCTCTAAATCTTCCTCTTTGGGCTCTTTCACCCCTATATACTTTGGATATTTGATATCTTTTAAAGGGAAAGGTTAGGTCGGAAAAGTGTTCTACTGTGTATCTTGCAAGGGGTACTGTTAGGTCGAAACGCATACTCATGTCTGTGTCCCCTTTTGTGAATCTGTAAATTTGTTTTTCCGTTTCTCCTCCTCCTTTTGCTAAGAGGACTTCGGTTTTTTCAAGGACTGGTGTGTCTATGGGAAGAAAGCCATTCTCTTCGTAATGCTTTCTGATTATGTCCATCATTTTATTAAATAATATTTGTTCTTCCGGCAAGAGTTCCATAAAGCCCGGAAGGGTTGAGGGTTTTACTTTATCCATTAATGTCACCTTTCTTTTTAATTGATTATTAGTTTTCCTACGTTGTAGATGTAGGCTTGTATTCTTTCTAAGGCACTTAAAGTTTTTTCAAATACCAGACCGCTTTCAGGGTCGCATACTCCAAGTCTCATCCTGTCCATGTGTTCATTTCTATAATCATCTACATAGGATTCTATTCTCCTTGAGAAAAATTTTAGTCTGTCTTTTTTCTCTTGGGATGGTAGTTCTGTTATAACTGCATTAAACATTGTGCTTATTGAGGTTTGCACTGCGCTTAATTCTTTTATGGATTCTTCTGTGTAGATTAATTTTTTGTCTTCTTTTAATTTTGCTCCTTCTGCTATACTTTTTGCGTGATCTCCTATTCTTTCAACGTCTCTTACTATTCTCATATAGCCTGTATAGTTTGCTGCCATGTTTTCGTCCATTTCCATGGATAGGCAGTCAATAATATATCTTGTTATGTTGGAGTTTAGAAAGTTCAAAATTTTTTCATTGTGAAATACTGTTTCATATTTTTCTTCTTCAAATTTGCTTATTAAGTCCATGCTTATTTTAAAGTTTACCATGGCTATGTCTATCATTCTATGGGCTTCTGCACGGATGTCTGTAAGTTCTGTTGCTGCTTCTCTCATAGTTTTTTTAGGATTTATATATTGAAGGCTCATTTCTTCTTGTTCCTTGTCTTTTCCTCTTATTATGAGGGTTGAAAGTTTAGCAAGGTATCTTGAAAAGGGAAGAAGTATTACTGTTGCCATTATGTTAAAAAATGTGTGCATGTTGGCTATTTGGGCTGCTGGTAATGCTCTTGATATGCTTTCTATAAATCTATCTATTGGGATAAATTGTGCAATGATAACAAATATAATTGTTCCTATAAGGTTAAATAGCACGTGGACTGCTGCAGTTCTTTGGGCATTTTTTGATGTTCCTATGGAGGAAAGGACACTTGTTATACATGTTCCTATGTTAAAGCCGCAAATAATATACATGGATCCGTGAAGGCCTATTAAGCCTTCGTTGGCTATTGCTTGCAATATTCCAAGGGATGCTGCTGATGCTTGAATGATGGCTGTTATTACAGCTCCTGCTATAATTCCCAAGAAGGGGTTTGATATGCTTATAAGTAAGTTTCTAAATCCCTCATATTCTCTTAATGGACTCATGGATGTGCTCATAAGGTTCATTCCCATAAATAGGAGTCCAAGTCCTAAGATTACTTGTCCTAAGTATTTTACTGTTGGTTTTTTTATAAATTTTCTTATAAAAAATCCTATGAAGGCAAGTAATGGGGCGATGCTGGAAATGTCCAAGGCTACAAGTTGACCTGTTATTGTTGTTCCTATGTTTGCACCCATAATAATACCCACTGCTTGTTCAATGGTCATAAGTCCTGCGTTTACAAAGCCTACTACCATTACAGTGGTGCCTGAAGATGATTGTATTAAGGCTGTTACTCCTATACCTACTAAAAGACCTTTTAGGGTTGATGATGTCATTTTTTCGATCCATTTGTGGAGTCTATCTCCTGCTACAAGTTCAAGACCTCCGCTCATTAAGTCCATTCCGTAAATAAAAAATGCAAAGCCGCCTAAGAGTCCAAAAATATAAGTTATCGGCATTTATTCCCTCCCTTTGTTTATATTTAAATAATATCTTAAATGAGAAGTTTTTTAAAGCGTTGTGTAAACTTTTATGCGTATTTTATATATTGTTGTAAAAGTGTCTGTCTTATGTTATTTTTTACTTGGAGGTCTTTATGGCTAATAAAATTTTTTATGAAATGTTAAGTGAGCTGGCAAAGTATACTGTTAGGGCTTCGGATATGCTAAGAAGAACTTTTTATGAATTTAATTATGATGACATTAGATTTATAATGATGGAAATTCATGAAATAGAAAATGAGGCTGATGCTGTAAACCATAATCTGCAAAAGGCTCTTGAAAAACAATATATAATTCCCATGAGAAGGGAAGATATAGCTCTTTTAGGTCAAGCAACTGATGCTGTTGTAGATTCTATTGAAGATGTTATAAGAAGTTTTTATATGTATGATATTAAAAAAACCATTCCCCAGGGGGAACGGTTTATAGATATTATTGAAAAGTCCTGTAAAGAAATTTTTTATATTATGTCCAATATGAAAAGTCCAAGGGATTTTAAAAATCTGGAGAAATCTATTGAGCTTATAAGATCCTATGAGGATCAAGCTGATGAGCTTTATATAAGGGCAAATAAAGAACTTTTTGAGCTTAATAATCCAGATGAGCTTATTAAGTGGGAAGAGTTGATTTTCAGACTGGAAAAATGTTGTGATACTTGCAAAAATGTGGCGGACACTGTTAATAACATTTTTTTAAGATACAACTGATCCTTCAATGGGCAGAGAAATAAAAGTTTGAAAGTAATCTCCGTCTATTACTATTTCAAATTTTCCGCCTAAAATTTCTACTAAATTTTTACTTATATAAAGGCCTAAGCCGGATCCTTCTTTTGTTCTTGATCTGTCTACTTTTACAAGTTCTTTCATAAGTTCCTCTGCTGATATGTTTAATTTTTCTGCAGAGGTATTTTTTATTGAAAAATAAATATTATTTTTGTCGGTTGTCGCTTTTGAATAGATTCTTGTTCCTTCTAAGGCGTATTTATAGGCGTTTGACATAAGGTTTTGAATAACTCTTGATACTAAGTTGCCGTCTGAATAAATAAATATATTTTCCTTATCAGAGTCATATATAAAATCTAACTTGTTTTTTTCAAACAAGCTTATAAAATCCCCGTAAGTCTGATTTACAAGTTCATTAAATTCTATAATTTCCTTTTCAACTTTTATATTTTTTGCATTAGTTTTTGCGGCGTATATTAAGTCTATTATCCTGGATTTAAGTCTTCTTGAGTTTCTGCCTAAAATGTTTATATATTCCTTTGCTTCTTCATCTAAGGTCTTCTTTTTTTCTAAGAGGTCTGCATAATTTATTATGGATGTTAAGGGAGTTTTTAAATCATGGGATATGTTTGTTATAAGCTCCACTTTCATCATTTCGCTTTCCATTTTCTCCTTTATCATTTGGTTTATATTTAAGGAAATGTTATTTAACATTTTTAATTTTGCCCTTGTTTTTTGGCCGACAAAGTTTTCGTCTATTTCTATTTTCTCAAAACTTGCCGTCTTTCTTATGGCTTCTGACAAAATTATGTTTTGTGAAACTTGCCTTTCTATTTCAAGGCAAAGTCTTAAAAGTAAAAATATTATAAAATAAATTCTCGTGTGTGTAACTAAAGAGGACAAAATGAGTATAAGGGCAAAGATATTAAATATAAAGGATATCATATAGTAGGGGTTTTGCCTTCTTCTTACATATAAGTTTAGGGTCCAAAGGGAGTTATAAAAATTTTTTTTATAAATTTTTATAAGGACAATGAGAAGAAATATTCCTAAGGCTAACATATAGCCTATGTCCTCAAATATAAAGTCTAAAATTATAAGGAGGTTTAAGAGGACAAATTCCATTTTTATTTCTTTAAGAATTTCTATAAGTTTTTTTTCTGAATGTTCCATTTTTATCCTTCAATTTTATATCCCATGCCGTAAACTGACTTTATTAAATCTGGCTTATGGGGGTTTATTTCTATTTTATCTCTCAAGTGGGAAATATGAACGCTTATTATCTTTTTTACATCATGGGCTTCTTCTTCCCATACATATTTATAAATTTCATTGGAAGAAAATACCCTGCCCTTATTTTGTACTAAATAAAGTAAAATTTTATATTCATAGGGAGTTAAAGAAACTTCTTCTCCGTCTACTGTTACGACTTTTGCGGAGTCGAAAATTTTTACTCTTCCTAATGTATATTCGTCCTTAGCTATTTTTGCAGATCCAAGACTTGTATATCTTCTTAAAACGGAATTTACCCTGGCAACAAGTTCTATGGCATTAAAGGGCTTTGTTATATAGTCATCTGCTCCTATGTTAAGTCCTATTATTTTATCTGTTATTTCTGCCTTAGCTGATAGGATTATAATTGGGATATTTTTATTTTCTCTAATTTTTAAAATGGCAGTTGTACCGTCCATTTCTGGCATCATCAAGTCCATTATTACAAGATGAATGTCTTCTTCTTCCATAATTTTTAAAGCTTCTTTTCCGTTATAAGCTTTAAAAACCCTGTATCCTTCTGCTTTAAAATATATTTCAATGGCATGTACTATGTCTTTTTCGTCATCACAAACTAAAATGTTAAAAATCATTTTCCACCTCTTAAATATTTTCTCTTTTTTATTATATAATATATGTGAGGTACTTATGAATAAACTGATTAATTTTTTATATAAAAAGAAAAATAATAATTTTTTTATTTTTCTTGATAAACTTTTTTATAGGATTGTTAAGGGAAATATTTTGGCTATGGCAGGTTCTCTGTCTTTTTTTACATTAATTTCTATTTTCCCTTTTGTCTTTGCCCTTCTTAATATTATAGGCTCTGTAAAAATTTTAAATTATGATCCAGTTTACAATGCCATAGGGCTTTTGCCTAAGGAAATTGGAAATATTGTCTACAATTTTATACAAATGCTTCAGGAAAATTCTTCTGGTGGTTTTCTTTCTTTTTCGCTTTTTCTTGGTCTTTGGTCTGCCTCAAGTGGCATAAAGCAAGTTTTGTGGAATGTGAATAAATCTTATGGCACTGATGATAATAGAAATTATTTTTTAGTGAGGCTTATGGCTATGTTTTTTACTGTTTGCCTTATGATTATGGTTTTTATTTTGACTTTTACTCAAATTTTAGGTCAGACTTTGATCTTAGATTTTTTTAAGTTTTTTAATATTAGTTGGAACTATTCCTATCTTTTTAGTAATTTTGTGAAAAATTCCCTTCCTCTTATTTATATTTTTATAATTTTTCTTGTTCTTTATTATTTTGGGATTAATCCAAAAACAAGAAGTCTTATAAAGATTAAAAATGTAATGCCGGGAGCTTTTTTTACTTCTATTTCTCTTATTTTCATTACTTTTTTATTTGGAAGGTATTTAAATACTTTTGCTTCTTATTCCGTTACTTATGGGTCTCTTGGAAGTCTGCTTGCTTTTTTTATATGGACTTATTTAATGAGTATTATTATTTTAATAGGTTCTGAAATAAATGGACTTTTCTTTTATTTGAGGCATTTTAAAAATCAAGATTCTTTTATAAAGAAATTTTTATAAAAATTTCTTCACTGAGAATTTTTGCAGGTTAAATATGTTATACTTATTGCGGTGATTAAATTGAAAGATAATACTAATTGCAAAAATATAAATAAAGAAAATTTTTCTGATGATGATTTAGATAAGAGAAGAAAAGAAAGAAAAAAAAGGGCAAGATTAAAAAAACAAAAGCTTCGCAGAAGATTTTATTTTATTTGCGGAATTGTTTTTATTTTATTGATTTTACTTATGAAATCTTGTTCAAGAAAGAGGGTTGAACCTACAAATATTCCTGAGGACAGGGGCCTTGCTTCCTGGTATCTTATGCAAATTTTAAGGGAAGAATCCGGTGATTATGACCATTCTTCCTATCTTCCTAAAAAGCCCTATGAGTTTGCTTTTATGGCTCAAGATGCTGCTACAGGTATGTTAAAGGTTATTTCAAAAGATTCTTCTCATATTACTCAGGCTGATTCTTATGCCTATCCTGCAGAAGAAATAAGAGATTATATTCGTGGAGAAAAAGACTATACCGGAAAAGACAAGCTTGTTTTTCTAACTTTTGATGATGGTCCTAACAATAGTGTTACACCAGGAATCTTAGATATTTTAAAAAGAAATAAGGTTCACGGAACTTTCTTTGTTGTGGGTAAGTCTATAACTGACAGTCATGAAGATGTTTTAAGAAAGACTATTTTAGATGGAAATGCCCTGGCTATCCATTCTTTCAGCCATGACTATTCCACTTTATATCCAAACAGAACTGCGGATGCCCAAACTATTGTTGATGAAACTGTCTTAACTCAAAAAAGACTTAAAAAAATATTTGGCGATGACTTTACAGCTCACGTTTTTAGATATCCTGGAGGACACATGTCTTGGGCTGGTATTAACGCTGCAGATGCTGCTTTAAAGGATATTGGCATAACTTGGATCGATTGGAATGCTCTTACAGGCGACGCTGAGCCTCTCAGGGTGCGTCCTAAGGATGAAAATGAACAAGTCCAATACCTTGATACCTCTTTGAACCAAAACAAGCATACAGAGGTCGCTGTGGTCCTTATGCACGATGCCTCTACTAAACCCTTAACCCTTAAAAGTTTACCTTTAGTTATTAATTATTTTAAGGAAAAAGGTTATAAATTTTGCATTTTAAAATAAGTTTTTAAATATAAAAATCCCCCAAAGCTTTAGCTTCAGGGGATTTTTTTAATCTCTTTTTGTTTGACCGTAAGTTTTAAATTTTTCCAATACTTCGTCCATCTTTTCGTCTTCTATAATTTGAGGTTTTCCTGCACTTAAAGAAATTACATGGATTTTGCAAAGTTGTTCTATGGTCATGGCAAGGTTAAAGGCTGATTCTATGTTTTTACCCCATGTTAATTGACCATGGTTTGCTTGAAGGCAGGCTCTTCTTTGTCCCATTGCTTCCATTGATGCTTTCGCAAGTTCTTCTGTGCCAAAAGTTTCATATCTTGAACATTTTACCACCTTATCACCTGCGTCAGCTATTATATAATTTGATGCTGGAAGATCCATTCTAAGAGTTGAAAGCACTGTTGCATAGGTGGAATGGCAGTGAACCGCTGCTCCTGCTTGAGGATGATTTAAATATATATAACGATGCATCTCATGTTCACTGGAAGGCTTTTTTTCTCCCTCTATTATTTTTCCATCTAAATCCATTATTACTATATCTTCTGCTTTTGTTTTAAAATAATCTATTCCACTTGGGCTTATGGCAAAATATCCCAGTTCTTTATTAAAAATGGAAATATTTCCTCCGGTTCCTGTGGTTAAACCGTCAGTTATTAATTTTTTCCCAAATTCAACTATTTTTTCTCTTTCTTCAATCATTAACATAATTTTACCTCTTCTTTATTTTTCTATTTTAATTTAAGATATGAAATTTTTTAAGCTAAGGATGAGAATAAAAAGAACATTTCTATTATTTTTATTCTTCTTCTATTTTCTTTACTCTTGCTTCGTGACGGCCGCCTTCAAATTTACTATTAAAAAATTCATCAACTATCATTTTTGCAAGGTCAGTTCCAACTATTCTGCCACCCATAGCTATTATATTTGCATTATTATGCCTTACGCTCATCCTTGCAGAATAAGGCTCCGAACAAACGCAACATCTTATACCTTTAATTTTATTCGCACTTATGGAAATTCCTATACCAGAACCACAAACAAGGACTCCTTTTTCAACTTCTCCTTCTACAAGTGCATGAGCTACTTTTTTTCCATAATCTGGGTAGTCAACTCTCTGCTCGCTATATGTACCGTAATCAATACATTCGTGTCCCTTTTCTTCCAAATATTTCTTTAATTCTTCTTTTAAAGCAAAGCCTGCGTGATCTGCACCGAAACCGATTTTCATTTAACTTCTCCTTTTATTTTTAATAAAACACATTTATTTAATAATACCATAAATATTAAAATAGTTTTCTACAAAAACATAAAAAATAGAGAGCCGATGCTTAACATACAGCTCTCTATAATTATAATTGCTTGATTAATACATAATCAAACCGGCAATAACCTACTCTCCCAGGCCGTTACCAGCCAAGTACCATC